>JAGNKX010000011.1:0-102789 GCA_017999915.1 Spirochaetota bacterium | reverse complement strand
AAAGCTGACCAATAAGAACACATACTTCGCTTCTCACTCGACAAAAACAAAATAAACTCAATACGCTGGCCCGCCGCCGGGTGCTGCCTGCGCCACGCCGCCACCCAAGCCCCCCCCCCCCCCCCCCCCCCCGTTGAAAATCTGTTATTTGCAGAATGAGGGCTGACCTGAAGCAATAGGTTAGCCCTTCCTGTTTTACCATCAACCATTAAGCCACGCTTAAGCGCTGCGTATTGTGAATGGTTGTTCCTTATGGGAGCCAACAATTGTAATGTCTGCGGGATATCTTTTAAACAGAGGCTCTGAAATCACCCCGGGACGGCAGGGATGAAACGACATAATCCATAAAACATATATTAATAGATAAAAACAAGAATTATTCTTGAAATAAATGCGCCCCCTGCGACTATTGGCTCACCTTTCTGCTGAAAGCGGGTCGCCTCCCGGCGCCGGGCATTTCAGCTACTATAACCAGAGGGAGGAGCAAATCATATGGTAACCTATGAGCTCACGGTCATTCTCAGAAACAAGGACACGGAGGCCCTTATCGAGAAGACCAAGGAAATCCTGACCAAGCACGGGACGCAGGTCATCAGCGACAATTCGCTGGGCATCAAGAAGCTGGCGTACCAGATCGACGGCGAAACCCAGGGCTATTATCTCTTCATGAACGTGCAGATACCGCCCGCATCGGTGAAGAAGATCATCAGCGACTTCAGGCTGAACAGCGATATCTTACGGTACCTTTTCGTGAAGATCACCCAAGCGGCTACCGCTTAACCAAGGAGGCGTTCCATGGCAAGCGATCTGAACAAGGCGATTCTTATCGGGCGGCTCACCAGGGACCCGGAGCTCCGGTACACCCAGAGCGGCACTTCGGTATGCAGTTTTTCCATAGCCAACAACAGGTCCTACGTGACCGGCGGCGAAAAGAAGGAGCAGGTTTCCTATTTCAACTGCGTCGCCTGGGCCAAGACGGGGGAGGTTATCGCCGAATACTGCAAGAAGGGAAAGCGCATCGGCATCGAGGGGCGGCTCCAGCAGCGGTCCTATGACGACAAGGACGGGAACAAGCGGCAGATCGTGGAGATCGTCGTGGACAACTTCCAGTTCCTGGACGCCCCCGGCGGCGGCGGCGGCGCCAAGGAAGCGCCCATGGACGTCCCGTCGTCGTCCCACGAGCCTTCATCGGGCGGTGAAAATCCTTTTTCCGATGAGGATATCCCCTTTTAATTAACGTGAAATAATCGATTATCATTATAACCGAGAGGAGCATACCATGTCTGATACCATAGATAACGAAAAAAAAGAAGGTCAAACCACCGAAGCGCCGGCCGAGCAGGCCGCGGCAGCGCCGGCCGCAGAAACCGCGCCGGCAGCGCCGTCCGCGCCTGAAAGACCGGCAGGCGACAGGCCGGCGGGCGACAGGCCGCCCCGCAGCGATTCCCGCGAGCGCGGCGACCGTCCTCCCCGCAGGGGCCGTTTCGGCGACAGGGAAGGCGGCGAAGGCGGCTCTTCCGAGGGCGGAATGCGGGTTCCCCGCTTCAAAAAGAAGATGTGCATCTTCTGCCAGGACAAGAACGTCGCCATTGATTACAAGCGGCCGGACATCCTCGAGCGGTTCATCACCGACCGGGGCAAGATCCTGCCGCGGCGGGTCACCGGCACCTGCTCCAAGCACCAGCGGATCGTTGCCCGCGAGATCAAGCGCGGCCGGGCCATCGCCCTGCTGCCCTTCGTGGAGCAATAAGTTCCGTGCTTGCTGTTCTGGCCGCCGTTGCCGGCGCCCTGATGCTGATGGTGGGCTCAGCCTACCTGTATCACCGGCTCGAATGGAAGGCGCTGGTCATCTTCGCGGTCCTTACAGTGTCGGTGGTACTCGTTACCGGAAGGGTGATGGACCTTCCCCTGGTGGCGGCGCCCTTTCTGCTGGGCGGCATCGGGGGATACACCCTGAAAAAGGGAAAGAGCTTCGAGTTTTACCTGGTGACGACCTCCGTCGCTCTTTCCGTTCTGGTGACCGGCTTTTTCTATTACATGGCCTATTACCAGAATGTCGATTTTATCGGCATGATGAGGGGCGAGCTGGTCCGGATCATGGATACGGGCGGCGCGCCCGGGGATATAAAGCGCCAGTTCCTGGCAGAGTTCGACGCCTCCCGGGGCGACATCATGGCCCGGGTGCCCTTTTCGTCCTTTGTGAACGCGGTGGTCATTTCCGGCCTGGGGTACCTGGTCATGGAGCGCTTCCTGAAACGGATGGTGCCGGTCAAGGTCGGGGCGGGCCTGGAATGGTTCAGGCTGAACGACTATTTCATATTCGTGCTGATAGGGGGCCTGGCGGCCTATTTACTTATTGACAAGGGCGCATACCCGGTGCTGCATAGTGCAGGCTTGAATATAGCCCTTGGGGCGGCGCTGCTTTATTTCGTGCAGGCGCTGGGGCTGATCAAGTATTTCCTGATCCAGCGGGGGCTCCCCGGCTACTTTCTCCCCCTGGGGCTTACGGTGATGCTGATCGCGGGGATGTGGATGGCTCTCTTCCTGTTCATCATGCTCGCCGGGCTGGGGGCGCTGGACGTGTGGGCCGATTTCAGGAAACGGATAACCGTCGATACCAATAAAAAAGACACTGAATAAGAATTTTCTTTATACAAGGAGCATGCGATGAAAGTCATATTACAAAAAGATATACCGAACCTGGGAGACGCGGGCGACATCAAGGAGGTGTCCCCCGGCTACGCGCGGAACTTCCTGCTGCCGAGGAAGCTGGTCATCGTCGCCAACGACTCAAGCAAGAAGGCGATCGACCACCAGAAGAAGCTCGTCAAGATCAAGAAGGAGAAGCGGAAGAAGCAGAGCGAAAAGCTCGCCGAGAGCATCACCGGCCTCGAGCTGCAGATAGCGGTCCAGGTCGGGGAAGAGGGCAAGCTCTTCGGGTCGGTCACCGCCATGGACATCGCCAAGAAGCTGAAAGAGAAGGGTTTCGAGATCGACAAGCGGAAGATCATAATCGAGACCCCCATCAAGCAGGAAGGGGAGTACACCGTTAAAATCAAACTGGACGAAGGGCAGGCCCCCGCGATAAAGATAATCGTCGGCAAGGAGTAATACATGCTCTCCGAAAAGCTTCCCCCGCAGGATGTTGAAACTGAAACAGCCTGCCTGGCCTCGGTTCTGCTGAGCAGGGAAGCCCTCTACAAGGTGATTGAAATCCTCCAGCCGGAGGATTTTTACCTGGATAAGCATCGCATCATCTTCGGGGCGGTCATGGAGCTCCTCCAGAAGGACCTCCCCGTCGACCTCACCACCGTGAAGCAGCGCCTCACGGACCACGGCACCTTCGACAAGGTCGGCGGCGACCAGGCCCTGGTCGAGCTCTACCGGTCCGTGTCCACCTCGGCCAACGCCGAGTTCTACGCCAAGCGCATCAAGGAGCTTTCCCTCAGGCGGCGCCTCATCGAGGTGTCCACCGAGTCGGTGGAGAAATGCTACGATATGTCCATCGAGACCGAGGAGCTGATTGACCGGATCGAGCGCGATATCTTCGAAATCACGGAAAAACGCATCACCGCCGACTTCAAGCCGATCGAGGAAGTGCTCCACGAGACCATGAACAACATCGGGAACTGGTACGAGACCAAGCGGGTCGTCACCGGCGTCGGCTCCGGGTTCCGCAGGCTCGACGAGATGCTCACCGGCTTCCACGCGGCGGAGCTCATCATCATCGCGGCCCGCCCCGGCATGGGGAAGACGGCCCTGGCCCTGAACATCGTCAACAACGTGGCCCTGAAGGAGAAGAGGCCGGTCCTCTTCTTTTCCCTCGAGATGCCCGCGACCCAGCTGGGCATGCGGATGCTCTGCATCGACTCCATGATCGATTCCCAGCTGGTGCGCACCGGCTACATCAAGTCGGAGCAGATGCACAAGCTCATCGAGACATCGGGGAAGCTCTCAAAGGCTTCCATCTTCATAGACGATTCGCCCTCCTCCACGGTGCTCCAGATGCGCGCCAAGGCGCGGCGCCTGGCGCAGAAGCACAAGAACCTCGGCATCATCGTCGTCGACTACCTCCAGCTGATCACCGGGACCAACGCCCGGGTCGACCGCCACCTGCAGATCGCCGAGATATCGCGCTTCTTAAAGCAGCTGGCCCGGGACCTGGAGGTGCCGGTCATCGCCCTGTCGCAGCTCTCGCGGCAGGTGGAGCACCGCACCGACCAGCGGCCCACCCTGGCCGACCTCCGCGAATCGGGCGCCATCGAGCAGGACGCCGACGTGGTCATGTTCATCTACCGCGAGGACAAGGTGAAGAAGGAGACGGAGCGGCGGGGCGTCGCCGACGTGATCATAGCCAAGCAGCGGAACGGCCCCGTGGGGGACGTCCCCCTGAAGTTCTGGGAAAAGTACACCCGCTTCGACGATCTCGAAGAGATCCACGGCGATTACGATACCATGGGTCCGGATTATGAAGTTCAGTGAGGCGCGGGACGGGGCCCTCGCGGCGTTCGAGGGCGTGGGGAGCTACGGGCTTTTTTTCCGCGACATCATCCTGTGGATGTTCCGTCCCCCCTTTGACGCGAAGAATATCATCATCCAGATGGTCGAGATCGGGTACAAGTCGATCCCGGTCACGGCGATCACCCTCTTCTTCACCGGCATGGTCATGGCCTTTCAGCTCGGCCGGGTGATGGATTCCCTCATGTCCGGCTCGTCCATATTCGTGGGGAGCGGCGTCACCATATCCATGTTCCGCGAGCTCTGCCCGGTCCTCACCGGGCTCCTCCTGGCCGGCCGGGTCGGCTCGTCCATCGCCGCGGAGATCGGCACCATGAAGGTGACGGAGCAGATCGACGCGCTCCGGACCCTGTCGGCCGAACCGGTCCAGTACCTGGCGGTGCCGCGCTTCCTCGCCTCCCTGGTGATGACGCCGGTGCTCACCTTTATCACCGACGTCGTCGGCGTCCTCGGGGGCGCCTTCATCGCCTTTTTTTCCCTCGGCATCACCGTCGACAAGTACGTGGACAATATACTCCAGTATACCAACCTGAGCGACCTCACCACGGGTCTGGTGAAGTCGGTGTTCTTCGGCATGGAGATAGCTGTCATCTCCTGCTACGAGGGCTTCCACACCACCGGCGGCGCCGAGGGCGTTGGTAAATCGACCATACAGGCCGTGGTCAAGTCGTCGATGATGATACTGATCTCGGACTATTTTCTCACCTACCTCATCAGGTTTTTCGAATAGGGCGGGGGATGCTACATGAAGGAGAAGACCAGATACCTGAAGCTGCTGAAAGACGCGTCGATCGAGAAAACGGTCCTTGACGCCATCGAGTCCGTGGACCGGCCGAGGTTCTTCGACGCCATATTCGCGGACCGCGCCTATTCCCGGGACCTGATCCCCATCGGCTCCGGGCAGAAGAGCGACGATCCCGTCGTGATGGCGAAGATGATCGGCCACCTTAACCTGAAGAAAAGCGATCGGGTCCTTGAGGTGGGCACCGGCTCCGGCTATTCCACGGCGGTGCTGGCGTCGATCGCGCGGGACGTGGTGACGATCGAGTATCACGAGGGCCTGGCCCGCCTGGCCAAGGAGCGCGTCATCGGCGAGGGGCGACGGGACGTGCGGTTCTACGCGGGGGACGCCACCGATTTCGACGGTCCCCTGGGGGAATTCGACGCGGTCATCGTGTTCGCGGCCTGCATGCGCACGCCCTATTTCCTGATCAACACGGTCAAACCCGGGGGCGTCGCCGTGTACCCGATGGGACCGGCGCACCAGCAGCAGATCGCGCGCTTCACCAACAACGAGAAGGCGCGCCAGACGGCGGAAAACTTCAGGTTTTACGACCTATGCTCCTTTGATTCGATACGGGGCGTGTACGGGTGGGTCGATGTGGGCGAGAAAATCCCCGACCATGAGCCTGAAGAGAGGGGCGTGGCGGAAAAGCCGGAAAAGGAATGACCGGCGCCGTCAGTCCCGTCCCCATTTCCGGGGGAACTGGAACCTGTTGAATTTAAACGTATCTTCCTCGAACTTGATCATGCCGGCGTTCTCTCCGAAGTATTTCCTGCGGGCCTCGTTGAGCTTTTGCTCCCGCTCGTCGCCGTCGTACTTCGAAACTATGTCGCTCCGCTCCCGGTTGTAGGCCGGCCCGTTCTCCCACATCCGGTCCCGGACGGCGTCCGCCTCCGCCATCTTGCGGACCACGTCCTCCTTCAGCCCCACGGAGAGCCGCATCTGCCTCAGGAACCGGGCCCGTTCGTCCGGGGCCATGGCCCTCAGCTCCGACTGCACGGAATCCATCTCGAGGAAATTGTTGGCCAGCTCGTAGTTGCGCACCATGATCTCGTCGCCGCTCTTCCCGGAGGAAATGTCCGACGATTCCGGGTAGAGGCTCTTCGCGAAGGAGCCATAGACGCGCATCTTGTCGTAGGCGGACAGGTCCCTTCTCCCGTCGAGCCTGGCGACCATGTCCGATATCTTCCCGGCGGTCAGCTCCCTGTCCCATATCTCGTCGCACTCGTGGCCGAAGATCTCCCGCCTCTTGGCCAGCATCGCTTCCTTCATCGCCGGGCGGTCCATGGACCTGAGCTCCTCCCGGTGCTCCTTCAGGTAGGCGTTGTATTCGTCGAGCTTGTCGAGCTTGTCCTTGAGCTCGGCCGCGTATTCGGGGAACTCCGCGTCGATGACCGCACTGATCCGCTCCTTCCAGTCATAGGGATTTTTCTTTTTAAGATGCCGCATCAGGCCGCCGAGGAGCCGTATCTGGATCCTCTTGTCCGAGAGCTTCTTCCCGTACCGCTCCTTCATGATGGCCAGGACCCTTTCGATCTCCGGGTCGTCGGCGATGACCTGCTTCAGGTCCATGTCGTCCTTGAAGATCGTAAATGACCCGAACAGGTCGGGGAAGGCGATGCCCTGCTTTGACCGGTCTCCCTTTTCCGACGGGCCCTTGGGCGAGGTGCCGCCGGCCATGAATATCACCGCAATGACGGCCGCGGCGAAGGCCAGGCCCAGGATTAAGAGAAGTTTTTTGCCTTTCACGGTTCAATCTCCTGCGCAACAGGGGGGGCGGTGTCGTTCCCCCTCCCTCGATGGGAGGGGGCCGGGGGGAGGGTGCCTGTGTTGCTTTTACCCCCACCCTGCCCTCCCCCATCAAGGGGGAGGGGTTCACTCATTTAAATGAGGATCACTTTTCCTGTTCTGCTACTTATACGCTCCCACAGCGGTCATTTTGTTGTAGATCTTGGTCGCTATGACCTTGCCGCCGGCATTGGTGGGGTGGATGCCGTCGGATTTGATGTAGCTCGATTCTTTTCCGAGGAAGTCGGCCCGGGGATCGATGAACCAGCACTGGGCCGGGGAAACCGCGCAGGCGGCCGCGAGCTGGTCGTCTGCGTAAACCACTGCCGGGTTCAGCTTGGTGCCGCCATAGAGCAGGGTGGTCAGTATGCCCTTTTTCAGCCGGTAGTAGCCGAGATGGAAGATGTTGTCCACGCCGTCATCGTTCATGTCTTCCCAGAGGGCCTCGTCCTGGTCAAGGACGCCGTCGATATAGGCCTTGCAGGCCGACGAGATGGTCGAGGTGGCCTGGCATGCCTGGCTCCAGTACACGTCCATCAGGATGTCGTTGCCGCCGCCGTCCATGAGGATGGTCTTGATGGTTGGCCGGGCCGCTATGGCGGTGTTGTACTGCTTGGTGATGTAGGACACGGTATCGCCGCTCTTAGAATAGTCCTTGTACGACTTGCCGGACAGTGTCTTCAAATTGGCGTGGATGAACCCGTCCAGGTCATAGATCGAGTCGCCCACTATGACCACGTCGAACTCGTTAGCCGTTGGGTTGGTCATGTCGGCCATGCCGCAGCCGATCACCGCCAGGAAAAGACTCACAATAAATGATGCCACTAACAATTTTTTCATCCGATCCTCCTGCGTTTAATTTGTATTCATAGTTAAATTGCTTGATACCGCAAAAAAGCGTCCAGACGGTATGATAAAATAATAGCATATTATATCTTTAAATGCACGACATAATCAAGAATTGTTGAATTTGTCCATTGTGTATTGTTTATTTTAGACATTTTTTTGCGTGATTTAGACCCCCCCGACCCCCGGAGGGGGCGTGTGAGAATTGCGTCATGCCCCCTCGGGGGGACAGGGGGGTGAGGCGGGCGAACGGTGAGCCCCGCGCAGGGAGCGCCAACGCCGCTCCCTACCGCCCCGACTTCCGGTACTCCTGGGGGGTCATGGAAAGGCTCTTGCTGAAGGCCCGGTTGAAGGTGCGCAGGTTGTTGAAGCCCACCTCGAAGGCGATATCGATGACCTGCCGGTCAGTGCTCCGGAGGAGCTTCATGGCCTCCTCGACCCGGAGGTCGATGATGAAATCGTTCATCTTCTTGCCCGTGTACTCCGCGAAGAGCCTGCCGAAATAGTTGGGGCTGATGTCCAGGTGTGAGGCCAGGCCGTCGCGGGAGATCTCCGAGGTGAAGTTCTCCCTGATATACGCCATGGCTTTCTCGATCTTTTCCACCGACGATTCGGTGAGGACCGTTTTGTCCTCCATGCCGGGTCCCGAAGGCTCGTCGTGGGCCGGCGACCGCCACAGCACCCCGGCGCAGCGGGAGAGTATCTCCCTGATTTCATCGAGCTCCGGATCCGTCACGGAGCCGATCATCCGGGGGCTCACCATGGAGCAGACGCCGGAGGAGCCCCGGGCCGGCATGAAGGCCACGCAGAAGACATCGTCCCCGCCGGGCTCCGGCTCCCGCAGGCCGGCGGCGGCCTCAGCCGCGGCCGTCAGCGCGCCGCCGCCGGACGCTTTTTCGAGCCTGGAAAAGACCGGGTCAAGACGCCCCCGTTCCGCGTCCAGGGCGAAGAGGCACCCCTCCGCCGCGCCGCAGTATTCGAAGACCAGGTTCACCAGGTAGAGGGCGTCATGGAGGGTGTCGCCGCCGGCGTCGGCGGTCTTGCGGATCACCTTCCAGATGGCGTCCCGGGCCGCCGCGGCCTGGACCCGGGCCCGGCGCGCCTTCTCGCGCTGGCGCTCGTACTGGCCGGCGAGAAAGCTGATGAAAAGGGCGGCGGGAAAGAAGCAGAGAATGTAAAAGAGCTCTGTCACCATCGAGCCCGGCTGGCCGGCGAAATGGATCCCCCAGGCGGCCACGAAGGCCTGGACCACGGCGATGGACGCGGCCAGCAGGTACGATTCGAACAGGTTCGAGTTGGGCAGGAGAAAGGCCATGGCCATGAGCGCGAAGAGGAGCCCCGCTGAGCGGATGGGCCCGATATGGAAGATCCAGAAGGCGTAGGTGAAGAGCCACACCGCGAACTGGCCCGTGTAGTGGACCCTGGCGAAGCGCGGGGTCACCGATTTTTTCGCGGCCGCGATGGCGATGAAGACCGCGGTTTGGGCGGACGACCAGAGGAACAGGCCCGCCAGGACCGGGTACGCTATGTCCGTGAGATCGATGGCGCGGGCCGCCAGGGTGATGAGAATGGTTATGGCGTAGGCGCTGTACACGTAGAGCGTGTCCTTGACCACGATGGAGCGCCTGCGCTCGTTCCGGTCAAGGGCGGGACCGGTCGAGTCGTGGCGCGTTATTGACCGCAGGTTCTGAAGCATGAAACCGCCTGTGCAAAGGGTGCCTATGGTGTTGCCCGGATCGGTCCCGCGCGCCGCCGCCCGGCGCGGGCACGCTACCCGGTAATCCTCACCGCGATAAAGGTGACATCGTCGATGGAAATATTTTCGACGCCGCCGAATTGCCTCAGGAGCGCGCCGCCGGATTCTTCAAGGTTCGCGCCCTGGTAGCGGGAGGCCAGGGCGTCCGCCAGGACCTGGGCGCTGTCCGCGGTCCGCGGGCCGCCCCGGTTCCGCCCGTCGATCATCTCGATGAGGCCGTCGCTGTACAGGAAGAGGATGTCGCCCCGTCTCATGGCGTGGCGCTCCTGGCGGCAGGCGACGGTGTCGGAGAGGCCGATGATGGGGCACGTGGGGCCGATGACCGCTATCTCGCCGCCGCGGCGGAGCATCTGGGGCGGCATACCGGCAGTGGCAACCGTGACGGACCGGGCGGCGATGTCGACATCGGCGATGACGCAGGTGAAGACGATGCCGTACTGCTTGAACTGCTTCGAGAAGCGCCGGTTCAGGAAGTCCATGATCTCCGCCGGGGAGCCCAGGGTCTCCCTGACCGCCGCGTACTCCGTGAGGATCTTCACGGTGTTGAGGGACGCGGATATGCCGTGGCCCGTGGCGTCCGCCAGGAAGACCCGGAGCACGCCCGGCCGCGGCTGGATGATGTCGCACACGTCGCCCCCCAGGTCCATGAGGGGATGGTAATGGACGCTCGCCTCGAATCCCTCGAAGGGGCCCCGGTGGGACATGAGGCGCTCCTGGAAGGTCCGGGCTACGCCGAGGTCGGTCCTGATGATCTTTTCCCATTCCAGCATCTGCAGGGTCGATTCCTTCAGGTCCATGGTCCGCTCCAGCAGGCCCGTGACGGACTGCTTTTCCTTCCTGAGGCCGTTGACCAGGGACTTCTCCATTTCCAGCAGCATCTTGAGGGCCAGCTGGTTCTCGATGCGCAGGACCAGCTCCTGGCTCCTGAAGGGCTTGGTGATGTAGTCGCTCGCGCCGGTCCTGAAGCCCTGGGCGAGGTCGCTCACCTGGTCGCGGGCCGTGACCATGATGACGGGCATGTGGCGGCCCTTGTCCATGCGCCGGATCTCGCGGCACACCTCGTACCCGCTCATGCCGGGGAGCATCAGGTCCAGGAGGACCAGGTCGATGTCGTTTGTCTCTATCATGCGAAGGGCCGAGGGGCCGTCCTCCGCGGTGAAGAGCAGGTAGCCCCGGGGGCGGCAGAGGTTCTCTATCACCTTGAGGTTCACCGGGTCGTCGTCCACGGCCAGGATCACCGGGGCGTCGCGCCGCGCCGCCACCGGCTCCGTCCATTCCTCGTTTCCCGTTTCTTCGTCCTCCACGGGCGCTTCAACCGTCTCCGCCGCGGCTGAAGTGTCCGCGGCAGGGGCGGGAACCGCCGTATCCGGAAGGTACAGATCGTACTGCGGCGCCTTCGCGCGGTCGATACCGGCCATCCGGGCTTTTACCGGGATCTCGAAAATAAAGACGCTCCCCTTGCCGGGCTCGCTCTGGACCCGGATTGTGCCGCCGTGGAGCTCCACCAGGTTCTTCGTGATGGCCAGGCCGAGGCCCGTGCCGCCGGCGCGGCGGGTGTCAGCGTCGCCGCCCCTGGTAAAGGGGGTCCAGATGCCGGCCAGGTCCTCCGGCGCGATGCCGGGGCCGGAGTCCTCCACCTCGACGCGCACCGTGTCGCTTCCCGCCAGGGAGGCCCGCACGGTTATGGTCCCCTTTTCCGTGAACTTGATGGCGTTCCCCACCAGGTTGATCAGGACCTGGTAGAGGCGGTTCCGGTCCGCCCTGATCTTCGGCAGGGGGCCGATGTCGGTCCTGAACTCGATGGCCTTGCCTTTGGCCGAGGCCTCCAGCAGTGACAGCACGGAGGTGATCACCTCTCCCAGGGCCACGTCGTCGATGAAGAGGTCGGCCCGCCCGGCACGGAGCTTGCTGAAGTCGAGGATGGAGGTGACCAGGCCGTTCAGCCTGCCGGCGCTCAGCCGTATCAGGTCCAGGCTCTCTTTCTGACGCATGGTCATGTCCCCCAGGGAGCCGTCCACCAGGGACTCGGCTATGCCCATGATTCCGTGGAGGGGCGTCCTGAGCTCGTGGGTCGTGGTGGAGAGGAAGTCGTCCTTCATCTTGTCCAGGACCAGGAGGTCGCCGTGGGCTTTTTCGAGTTCGCCGTGGACCTGGGAGAAACGGGAGGCAAGGGCGGACGCAAAAACAAGAATCATTGCGAAAAATCCTTCTGAAACAAGCTGGTAATTCTTTGTGATTTCCAGAAAGGATAATATACTTAACGCATAACTTGATGATAAAATAAATGTTCCTGTAAATATTCTCAGTGAATACGGCCTGTTTTTAATTTTTCCAATTATACAAATAACATTACCATAAAAAACGAGAAGTAATCCAATAATAAGAAAAAATTTAAATATGTGTTTCACATACACCTGGATATGGCATGTTAACAGAGTCTCTCCGCAGGTAAAAATTATGAAGAAAATCATGCTGCCCAATAAGATATATGTGAAAATATTATATGATATTTTTAGAAAAGAATGGATGAACGTAACATAAAATGCGCTTACGAGAATTGCACAGACATAGGTGCAAATAATATAAGAAACATTGTTATCGACAATATAAAGATTTAAACCATGATATCCAAGTGTCCAGAATCCCAATGCTAAAGATAGTATGGAAAAGTGTAAATAAAATGGTTCTTTTCTATATATGTATATGAATATGAAGTATATCGCAAGGAAGATATTTACAGAAGCGAGCAGAACGTACCAAATAATTTGCTGCATAAAATTATTAAATATTTTTTGTGCAGGTCCGATTTTTAACGGATAAACAAAACCGGATTTATTATCGATAGTGCCGGTTCTAATTGCTAATAGGTTTCTCCCCGCTGTAAGAAATTCTTGCGGGATTTCCACAATAGTCGGTTTGCCAAGTAAATGCTTGAGCCCTTGCTTGTCATTGAAATCTCTGGATTCGTAAAATTTTTTTCCATTAATAAAGAACTGAGTACCATGAAAATGGAGCGGGATAAACAGTGATAAATTGTTTATTTTACTGATTATTAAATCAATTCTAAACCAGGCATGATCTGTATAATTTTGATATTTTTGATTATCGAGCCATGAAAGGTGTGGATATTGCAGGTCGTGTGTATCGGGCTTGAAATCAACTTTGATATTGGAATAATCTAATGAATCATCAGTGATAAAACGCCACTTGCCATCAAGAGTATAGATTATATCTTTATTGATTGATATGCTTGGCTCATTTGCAAAAGCAAGTGTGTTTATCAATAAAAAAAAAATGATAAAAGAAACAGCTTTTTCACAAAAGTATACATTTTTGCTGATTAATATGATTATTATTAATATTTTACATTATTGTTGATAATGCTGCTGAGGCCTTTAAAATTCGCTTGTTTATCAATAAGTTCCTGGCATTCCTGAAGGGTTATATCGTAACCTTCCTTTTTAAACCATGCTTGGAGTTTTGCTTTTGTTGTCTTTTTATCTGCCAGTAAAGCTAATAATTTTTTACCGGTGGTTTGATTATTGGCGTTATCGGTAATGAAATCAATAAAATCTGACATGGTAACCTCCAGTTTTTAATCAAGCTATAAAGTTTACATTAAAAGTCAATGATTTTATTTGTATACAATCTTTAACTGAGGGGATACTAAAAAATAAGAATAAATACTTCATTAATATAAAAAATGAACTATCATTTCGTTGAGTACTACCAGATAAGAAAGCTCATTTTATGTCTTGATTATATTTGATTGAACCATGGATTCATTATATTAGACCATATATTTAAATGATTGATATATTATTCAATAATGTCATCGAATCATTAAAAATATTCGATTTTATATTAATTGATGACAGAAGCTGTTTGAATGATATAATCGACTCATTATAAAGAATTTCATAATCATCCGAAGCGTTGATATAAGCTGCCACGGCATTTTCTTTTTCGATATTATTTATTATTTCATTATATATGCGCATATTATTATCGCATATAGTTCTTCTAATATTATTATAGGATAAGCCTTCCTGTGAATTGATTAAGTTGTTGGCGTATATCAAGTTGCCGATTTCATTAATAAAAAAATCAATTTTCCGAGATCGGTCACTCAAAGAGTTTAGAATGCTATTAATATTTTTAACCCGCTTATCATTGAATTCACATTCAAGAATGCCGTTTAATTCGTTTTTTCGGGCTCTGCCGGAATTTAAATAACGATTATATATCTTCGTTCCTTCAAGAATATTGAGTTGATTGCATAAATAATGAAAATATGATGCCTCCATGTTTGTCTCATATAAGAATTTAGCGCTTTCTTTTAACTCATCCAATGTCGTTTCAGGCTGAAAATTCATATAACCCAGGTATGGAAAAATACCACAACGAACCAGGGCATCAATTGCTTGCTTGTTTTTTAAAAGGTTTTCACGGTAATTCGTTTTTTTCCCCAGACTGTGCAACGCCGATGATGAGAGGTTCTCAACGCCGATGAACACGCAGGTAACGGTGCCGGACATTTTTTCAAGGAGCCCAAGCTGATCGGCGCACAAAACCTGCCGCACCGTGGACAGGAGCATGCACTGGATGCCAAGTTTTCGACATATACCGATGATTTCAGCACCACGTTCCAATGACTGGTCTGTTAGACCGAAGAAATTGTCATCGAATATATAAAGATATGTTTTCCCGGCTTTCGTTATGTTGTATAATTCCTCCTCAACATGGCCTATGCTTCTCCCTCGCCACCCATCGCGATAGTAGAGAGGTGTGGTGCAGAAGTCGCACCCTTCCTTCATGCATCCCCGGGATGTGACGATAAAGGCGGATTCTGAGGTATAATCGTCGTGTTTTAAAATCGGCAGGGTGTCAAGGTCCCTGGTTCGATTATCAAGATTGTACGCAAGGATGGGATGCTGCTGTTTGTCGATGGATTTGAGGAAATCGGCAATTCCATTTTCCGCTTCACCGAGCCAGATGAAATCGATGCCGGAGTAGTATTTTGTTAGGCTTTTGGATTTCGGGTGTAATATAACGGGGCGCCGCTCCGTTCCTGCGATGGCTGCCACGACATCCGATTCTTCCACGAGGCTCAGGGCATGGAACGTGGCATCATGGCCGCCGATGCCGTAGATATAGTTTTCCCCGAGTTCTTTAACAATTGCGTGTAAACGCTCTCGCATAGTGAAAAATTGGTTAAAGAGAATTATCTCAGGATTTGAGTTCCTGATTATTCCTGTCAGGTCTTCTTCTAATAGGTTGTCTGATACCTGATTTACAATAGTAGTTTCAAATCCAGTGTCCCTGAGAACCGCATTGAGGTAGTGAATTCCTGATGAGGTGCAATAAAAGTATCCGGGAAGGTAGGGATATTCCTTCCGGGATGTGCCGAGGGCTACTATGGTGATTCGCTTGGCGTTCTTCATGTTGCAATCACGCATTAATATTAATAAACAGTCAAATATAATGCTGATGTAAGTTAATATTAATCCTGAAGTGATCAGTCACCGATAACTATCATTGCCGAATACACGGTAATGGGGATTCTTGTCAGTACCTTCCGTTCAGATTGGTTTTAAAAGTACTATTTTTTGGTAGAATGGCGCATTTCAGCAAAAATCTTTAATATTTCGCCGCCCCTTTCGTTTATATAAGTAAGATCCAGGGCCTATGAATGTATTCGGTCCTTTGATTGGCCATGAATGCATCCCTGACCGTGGAGGGAGCTCTTTCCGGGTTTCTCCTGTCGTCAAATTAATTTGACATGATGACAAAATGTCATTATATAATGACATTATCAAAGCATAAGAGGGGCGATCCATGAACTATCTCAAATTCACCGAATTCAGGAACAAATCAAAGGAATATTTCGACCAGGTGGAGCATGGCAGCTCCTTTATCATCACTCGGAAAGGAAAGCCCGTTGCCAGGCTGGTGCCTTTTGGAAATGTTGAACAGGGCTGGAAGCGGGAGAACCGGAAGATTACATTAAAAACGAAAAAGGCGACCCTGGATTTCATCAATGCGGAACGTGGAGAAAGGTGAAATAGATTTTCCAATTGACCTGTTATTTTTCTTGTTTTGTCATTTCGAACCCCGCTTGGCGGGCCAAAAACGACACGGGTCGAACTTTTTCCCCTTCCCACGAACTGCCCAAACAGGTAGGCGCAACGGGAATACAGCTCAATTGCCATCTAAAATTCCTCAATTTAAAGCGTTTTGATCGCGGCGCGCTTTCATCCTCGGGGCTTTGCTCCGGGGATGAAAGCGCGCAAAACATTATGCGACAAAATACCCGGCAGCTTGCAGCAGGGTATTTTATGAAGAACGGAACAGGCTGGTGTTTGTGACGGCGTGTTATGAGGTTAATAGAAATAATTTAATAATTTCAGTATTGAATGCTTTTTTTGAATGATAAAAATTCAGTTATAATAATAATTTGCGAGTATACAAGAACGATATCCAAACCAGCGACATGAGAGTAAATGGAAAATAGCTGCCATAATTGATGGTCGGGTATATTAAATAAACAAAAATCGATTTACAAAATTATCAACAAAGTTAAATATAAACAAGGAATACGCAAGAGGTGATAGCATCGTGAAAGCAATTAAAAAATCGGTAATAATGAAGAGCTCCGGCAGAATAACGCTATCCGGTCTTCCTTTTAAAAAAGGAGAAAAATTAGAGGTGATAGTTTTCGCGGATGAAAAGAGGGGCGCTCTTGCTAAGGAAATGAAGTCACTGTTTAAGGAAACCCAGAAGCTTCCAGTAATAAAAAAAATAACTGAAGCGGACATTATTAAGGAAATAAAGGATTACAGATCCGGGATATGAAGGTGGTCATAGATACGAATGTATTGGTTTCCGCCATCATTAAGGATAAAACACCGGAAAAAGTTATACTCTTCATTGTTGAACATCCTGATATAGAATGGGTGGTAACTCGCAAGAAAATCAAAGAGTACAAGAATGTACTTGCACGCCCTTAATTCAATCTCCCCGACAATATTTTAAAGCATTGGTTTTCTCTCATTGATGGTGCCACGAAGCGCATTAAAACTTCAAGAAAAATTAAGTTTCCCCGCGACCAAAAAGATGCCCCGTTTTTGGAATGTTCGATCGATTCGGATGCTGATTATTTGATAACCGGCGATAAGGATTTTATCGGAGCACGGAGACTTTTAAATACGACAATATTATCGGTTACTCAATTTGAAAAACTCGTATGCACTAGATTATAATAGAAGTCCTTTATTGTAAATATCATACCCGTCGGCAAATGTCTCCTGGATGCCTGCATATAAAACAGCACAGCCCAAACTGAAAAGTTTGGGCTGTGTAATCGACTTCGGGTTGAGAAATCTTGAATTATTCACATCCCGTCAAGATTTCTCCTCATCCCGGAATGCCGGGATTCGTCGAAATGACAGTTTTGCAATAAGTTTTATTCTCTGCGGCAGGAGATTGATACGGGCGGCTTCGAGGGAGAAGATCAAAGTCATCAATCCCGATGGATAGGCGCGTCAGGCCACATACCTGATAATCTCGACTTCAACACCCTTGGAAGCAGCGATCTCCGCTTTTTTGAGGATATCGCCTGCAACGGCTGAAGAAAGATAGTACTCGCCGCAATTGACGCATACATCGGCAGGGACGTCCTTGATTACCACGACGGTTTCATTTTTATTCAAGCTGATGGTCACGGTTCCAGGTTTCGTTTCGCCGTTTTTACACAACATGCATTTCATTACTGCTTCCTCCTTGTGAAACCATCCGTCCATAATTCCGGATCAGGCGGATATACGGTAATAATATAACAGATATCATTCTTTTCGTCAATTCCCGCAACAACATGAAGAGGTTTTGGGCCGATGAACCCGAGGAGCAGATAACTCGGGTAGGGTTCGTCATCATTATATGAGGTGATAACATTCCATGAGCGGACCGCATTCTCAACGTCACTGGTTTGTACGCCTCGTTCAAACATCCTCTGGATGGCATGGCCGCTATATTTAATTTCTTTGAAATTCATCGAAATAATAATTGAAGAAGCATTGTGTAATGTCCATTCAATTTCACGGGATTAATTCGAAATTAGTGCCTATAATCCCCGGGCAAAGAGGACCTCGTCCATGATATAAGGCTTGATCCGCGGTTTTATGGAATCGATAAGGACCAGGTCGACGGCATGGCCGTACAGGTCTTCAAGGTAGAACTTGAGGTCCATATAGTTGTCAAAGGAGGCGTCGGCGAACTGGACCAGAATGTCGATATCGCTGTCGCCAGACTGGGTATCCCGGGCGTAGGAGCCGAAAAGCCCGATACTCTCTACACCGAACCTGCTTTTTAAATCACCGGCATTATCTTGAAGAGAGGCCAGGATTTGTTTTGATGATAAACTTTGAGCGCTCATGGCCAAATAAATGTGGTAGTAACAATTATCACTTATATCTTCTAATTATAATGGACAGGGCAAGGTGCGTCAATAATTTTTCGAAGCCCCCTTCAGAGCATCCTCCGGGCGGCGATGAAGGTGATGTCGTCGCCGGCGATCCGCTTTTTCCCGCCGAAGAATTTCAGTATTTCCGCGGCGGCGGCCTCGAAGTCATGGCCGACGTAGGCCCTGGCGACCTGCTCGCCCAGGATGTCCCTGCCGCCGGAGGCGCGGACCAGGGCGCGGGCCTCCTCCATCTCCGTGAGCCCGTCCGTGGCGAGGAAGAGGGTGTCGCCCGGATCGAGGGGATGCCTCTCCTCGCGGAAGTCATCGCTGCCGGAGAGGCCGATGATGCGGTTCATCGATTCGATGGCCGTGACCGTTCCGTTCCGGAGGAGGTACTGGGACGGGAGGCCGGCCGTGGCCATGGTGACGGTTCCGGTCTTCCGGTTGACGTCGGCCACGGCGCAGGCGAACACGATCTGCTCCTGCCCGGCGCTCTGCATGAAGCGGCGGTTCAGGTAGGAGATCAGCGCGGCCGGCGACTCGATCACCTCCTTGACGGTGGCGTACTCCGTGAGGATCTTCACCGTGTTGAGCGAGGCCGTGATGCCGTGGCCCGTGGCGTCAGCGATGAAGAAGCGCATCACGCCGGGGCCGAACTCGAAGATGTCGTACACGTCGCCGCCGACCTCCATGAGGGGCAGGTAGGTGACGCTCGACTCGATCCAGGGCGACTTCACCGCGCCGGTCATGAGCTTCATCTGGAAGGCCCGGGCGATGGCCAGGTCCTCCTTTATGATCTTCTCCCACTCGGCCATCTGCAGGGCCGATTCCTTCAGGTCAACGCTGCGCTGGAACATGTTTGAAATGGCGTCCTTCTCCCTGCGGAGGCCGTTGACCACGGTCTTCTCCATGTCGAGCATCTGCTTGATGGCCAGCTGGTTCTCAATGCGCATCACCAGCTCGTGGCGGTTGAAAGGCTTGGTGATGTAGTCGTTGGCGCCGGTCCTGAATCCCCGGGCCATGTGGCCCGCCTGGTCCAGGGCGGTGACCATGATGACCGGGATGTACCGTCCCTTCTCCGTCTCACGGATTTTCTCGCACACCTCGTACCCGCTCATGCCGGGGAGCATCAGGTCGAGGAGGACCAGGTCTATCTCGGAGCGCTTCAGGATGTCCAGGGCCGCGGGCCCGGCGCCGGTGGTGATGAGCTTGTAGCTGCTCTCGGCGCAGATGTTCTCCAGCACCCGGAGGTTCACCGGGTCGTCGTCCACGGCGAGTAGGGTGGCCCTCGCCACTTCCGGGTTGGAGGCGGTCACAAAGGTGAAGGCGCCCTTCACGGGAGGAGCCGGGGCCTAGGCCGGCGCTTCGCCGGAGCCGGTCGTCCTCTCTATGCCCGCAGCCGGCGGCTCAAGGGGAAGCTCGAAGCAGAAGACGCTTCCCTTGCCGGGCTCGCTCTCGGCCCAGATGCGGCCGCCGTGGAGCTCCACCAGGTACTTTGTTATGGCCAGGCCCAGGCCGGTGCCCACGGTGTGGCGCGTCTCGGCGCTCTCCGCCTGGGTGAAGGGACTCCAGATGCGGCCCAGGTCCTCCGGCGCGATGCCGGGGCCGGTATCGGTGACGCAGACCCGCGCATGGCCGTCCCCGGTCGTTGCCTTCACCACGACCGATCCCGTGTCCGTGAACTTGATGGCGTTGCCCGCCAGGTTAAAGATGATCTGGTAGAGGCGGTTCCGGTCAGCTTTGATCATCGGCAGGTCGCCGATTTCGGACCGGAGCTCCAGGCCCTTCTCCTGCGCCGAGGGTTTGAGTAAAGAAAGGGCCGACGACACCAGGTCGCCGATGGATACTTCTTCAAGGAAGAGGTCCGCCTTGCCCGCCCGGAGCTTGCTGAAGTCGAGGATTGAGTTCACCAGGCCGTTCAGGCGCATCGCGCTCGACCGGATCAGCTCCAGGTTCTCCTTCTGGCGGGCGTTCAGGTCCCCCAGGGCGCCTGTCTCCATCGACTCGGCTATGCCCATGATGCCGTGGAGGGGCGTGCGCAGCTCGTGGGTGGTGGTGGCCAGGAAGTCGTCTTTCATTTTGTCCAGGACCAGGAGGTCGGAATGGGCGGTTTCGAGGTCGTTAAATACTTCGGAATATCTGGTCGCAAGTATGGTGCAAAAAAGAATTATCATTATGAAAAACGATTCGATCGTAATATCCGGCAGATTCAATGATAGAGTATACTTAAATATTGTAATCAGTGTTGAAATTCCCAGTATTATTGTTCCGCTGGCAATTGTCTTTGCATAATGTATTTTATTTTTTATCCCGATGATAGAGAGATAGATACCGAACAATATGAGTACTGCTGTCGTAAACATAAAGGGTTTGAATATCAATTTTTTAAAGATGTATATTTGACCGGAAAGTATTATCTCAGAAATAAGGAAAAGTGCGAAGAACGAATATATAATTTCGAACAATCTTGTGAGTATATGCTTTTTTTGTTTCAGGAATGATTGAAGAAAATTCAGAACCATTATTGGTGTAAGGAATGCACCAATGTAGGTCGTTAGATAATACGCTAATTGAGAATCAATCAAACATAAAATGATCCCTTTTAAACCTAGAATCCAGATTCCAATTGATGCTGTCAAACCGGCAAAGTAAATATAGAATACATCATTTTTCCGTTTAAAATATAATAATATGAAAAAGAATCCCAGGAATAATGATATTGTTATTAATGTGGTATACCATGTGATATATATATCCCGTTTTATTTTTATTTGGTCCAATGGGCCGAGCAGAAAGTCTCCTAAATAACCTCCCTCGTCTTTTTTGCCGGTTCTGACAGCTAATACGTTTTTTCCTTTATGGAGCAACTTTTCCGGTATATAAACAATATCGGGTTTACCCGCGATGCTTTGTTTATTGTTCTTTGAAAAATCTGCATGATTGTCATAGATTAATTGCTCATTCAAATACACCTGTGAACTTTTATAATGAAAATACATCATTAATGCAGGACTTTGAATTTCTTCCGATAATAACAAGTTTAATCTATACCAGCCGTTCCCATCATAATCCCTTAAATATGGCACATTGTTCCATGTCTTGGTTGGTGACAGGGGTTTCCAGTCTGATGTATTCAGGTCTATCTTTTTATTGTTCAGATTATCGCTGGGTAGAAAAAGCCATTTCTCGGAAAGGGTAAAGACCTTATCTTTTGAGTCAATAAGAAGGGAATCATCATTGGAATATAATGGAATGATCGCACAGTGGAGAATGATGAATAATAAAAATAATTTTTTCATTAAACGTATTTTTTATCTGATCATATAAAAAAAGCAAAGTTAACTCGTCTGTCTTTGCTTTTTGTGTTTTATTACATAGATGTGTCAATTCGCATAATTAATAAAGAGGCTGCACCGTATTTCCAGCGCTGATGATGCTATCTTTATTGGCAATGATTTTTTTGCAATCATCCAGAGAAACAGTATAACCGTTATCGGTAAATATCTTCTCTAGTTGCTCGGGGGTTGCATTCTTAAGCTGATCAATAATGGAAGAACTCAGCTGCTTGTTGTTGCAAGAATCTTTGATAAAATCCGCAATAGTAGCCATTAAAACCTCCACGATATATAATATAATATTTTACATATGCAGGTTCAAATTGTGAAAGTCAAGGATTATTTATTTCACTGGAGTCTCTTTGAATTAATTCGACAGTTTCCAATAAAAAATTTTTATTTAATACGGTATAATCGTGGTTTGTTAAAGTATTATTGATTATTGAAATATAATCCTTCAGGCACTTGATGATGGAATTCTTATATTTTTCGACCAAATCAAATACCCGTGGTAATGATCCAGTGATACCTGAAATGGCAATGATTTCTTCGCAGTATTCATAATTTAACCGGTTGATTTTCTTCTTAATGGCCGTGTATTCGATCATTAATGAGCGGTCCTTTTGCTGGTTCATTGATAAAATAGTGGCTAATTCAAAATCAAGATAATCAGCCTTTTCAGCAAAAGGTTTTATGTATTGGAATAGTCCATGTGCGATAGCCACGGATTCATCTGAAAAAAAGCAGCCCTTGTCAATAATGCCCTCATATTTCTTGAATAGACGCGTCCCCTCGTAGATTTCTAATCGTTTGCTTAAATAATAGTATATTGAGCCTTGAATGGTGCTGTATAAAAACTGAACGCTGGAATGCAGTTCGCTCAATGTTGTTTCAGGGTTGAAGCTGATATAACCCAGGTATGGATAAATGTTGCGGTTCATAAGTATGTCAATGGCCCGGGCCGCCATCGTGGGATACTGTTCGGGATTGCATTTTTTCCCTAATTTTATTAGCGATCCAGAGTCCCCGTTTTCAACACCCAGATATACATGCACAAGTGTTCCCGTATAATCTGAAAGAAATCCTCTTGATTCAGCATTAAGTATCTGTTGAACGGTTGTCATTAATGACACTTGTAAACCTAATCCCTTGCACAGTGAAATGATCTCCGAGCCTCTTTCGAGATCTGTATTGCTGAATCCGAAGAAATTGTCGTCGCATATCATGACGAATTTCTTGTTTGATTTTTTTAAGTTGGATAATTCTTCATGAACATGGCTAATACTCCTCGCTTTCCAGCCATCTTGATAAAACTGCGGTGTTGTGCAGAATTCGCATCCATTAATCATGCAGCCTCGTGATGTAACTATGAATCCGATTTCGTCTGAATAATCGTTATGAGGCAGGATTGGCAAGCTGTCCATGTGCGTAATTCTATTATGAAGATTATTGATTCGTACCGGCTGGTTCCGCTTGGATATTGTCAAAATAAATTCACGAAAGCCGTTTTCTGCCTCACCCTGCCAGGCGAAATCAATGTGGGAATAATAATCGTAAAAACGCGCCTTGTCTAAACTCAGCGAATGAAATGTTGCGTCATGGTTGCCGATGCCTACTATATATCGATGCGGCAGTTGTTTCGTTATGGATTTTATCTTTTCACGCGTTGTGAAAAACTGGTTGAAAAGCACAATATCAGGTTCGAATTCGTTGATCCTGCTGATTACTTCCTCATTTGACAGGTTGTCGCCAACCTGATTTATGATCATTGACGGATGCCGGTCACGTGAAACGCATGAATGAATATAATGCAGCCCGGAGGGCTGGATGAATTCAAATTGAGGTCTGAATGGTGATTCCGAGCGTGTGTTGCCCAGATAGACTATCGCGATTCTTCTTTTTTTCATCGTTTAGCTGAATGTCAATCTATGATAATTATTTGCAATATATAAAACACCAACTATTATAAGACAAATAAAAAATTTCAAGGGACATTATATTCATTGTTTTGTGTTGCGGATTTAAACTTGACATTACAATCTTTTATTGTTTATGAATAGAAAGAATCTTATACATAATTGTTTATGTGCTCTGCCAATTTGAAAACATTCATTGAAAAGATCGCATCTATAGCCTTTGACGTAATATCCCCTGGTGCTGGAGAGAACCTGTGTCAAATCATCAATGAACAGGTAATAGAGTTATGTGAATCCCTTCCCAACTGTGTTCTATCCGAGTCCGTGCTTTTTTTCATGAAATACGCAGGTATTAAACTGGGAGAGCCCCTCAATTTTTTCAGTCATTTTCATCGACCCGTCTGGTCTCCGCTCCATTGGCTGACCATCCGGGAGGGTGAGGGCCCACTTTCGAAAGACTGTCTCGATCATGCCATTCGCGGCCACGCCATGGCCATGACCCTTCATTCCCTCGACGACCACCTCGTGGACGGGTCTATTCCGGTGTCTCACCTTTCGCTGCTTATCCGGAGTGAAGCGTGGCGCCGCCTGAATGACGCCATTGACAGCCTCTGCACCGATCTTCCCGGCGGCATCGAAATGGCCAGGGGCCTTATCGACGATTACTACGGGGGGATCACGGAAGGGGAAACTCCCAGGAATATCGAGGGATATTGCGATCTTTTCCGGAAGCAGCTGGCCACGGGACTTGTCATGCCGCTCCTGGTCGCGCGGAAGACCGGCTGCGATGATCGATTCATGTCGGGTCTTCGGGGCGCCACAGAGTCCTTCGGCATAGCCTGGCGGCTACTCGACGACATCCAGGACCTGGAGGCGGACATGGCCGGCGGCGCCCGCAGCGCGGTCTATGTGTGCCTTGATGATAAGGGCCGCACCCTCTGGGATGAACGGGGCCAGGGCACAGGGAAGGGCGCGGAAAAAAGATCGGAGCGGATCTGCGCCATGGTCAACGAAGGAAAGATCATAGAGACTATCGCAGGCCGCATCGTGGCGGAGATGGATAACGCTGCGGCGCTTGCGGACGGTATCGGTCTCCGGGGCCTCGGGGATGAGTACCGGGCCCTGGCCGGGCCGGTGAGGGAATGGGTGGGCGATCACCGATAACTATCGGTCCCGCCGGGGTCAGAGCAGCCTCGAACCGATAACTATCGGCGCACCAGGTGCCAGAGTAAAACAATCCCGGTTGCACCCCTGCTTATTTTGAAAAATATTTCATTTTGTCTTCGCCCATTCGTTTATCCTATCAGAAGCTGCTGACAATATCATTCAATGCCGGATAAACGTGAAATATTGATATAATTTCACACTGGCGCCCATTATTTTTATTTTTCCCCGGCCTATCCGTTATCCTTCATGTGACGGGCGATAGTGTCGAATACCAAATATATAAATTAATATAATTCTGCTTGACGATACTAACGAGAATCGGTATTATTGATATGATCAAATCATTCAATTCAAAAGAAACTGAAAGGATCTGGAAAGGAGAGCCATCAAGGAAATTGCCCGCTGATATACAGGGAAAGGCAAGGATGAAGCTGAGGATGATCAATAATTCCGCTTCTCTGAATGATTTGCGCATCCCTCCGTCTAATCATCTTGAATCTCTCAGGGGCGACAGAAAGGGACGCTACAGCATCCGTATAAATAATCAGTGGAGAATCTGTTTCATCTGGAATGAGGGAAACGCCTATCATGTTGAAATTGTCGATTACCATTGAACGATGAGGATTGATTATGAAACGCTTGCCCAATATACATCCCGGTGAAATTCTGTCTGAAGAATTTCTCAAGCCGTTGCGCATAACCGCGTACCGGCTTGCAAAGGAAACCAATATTCCTCAGACACGCATTTCCGAAATACTTAAAAAGAAGCGCAGGATAACGGCTGATACCGCGCTGAGGCTCAGCAAGTTTTTCGGAAATTCCCCCGCGTTCTGGCTGGGGCTGCAGAATGATTTTGACCTGGAAGAGGAGAATAATAAAATATCCAGGGAATTGGATAAGATTCATCCTTTTTCGAAGCTGCAGGCATCTTAGCTTCTTCTGGTGGAATACGTGAAGAGGGGTATGAATAATGGGCGTAACGTCAGTCAGACTGAATCAAAAGGAAGAAAGGCTGCTTAAGCTGATGAAAAAGTACTATAATTGCGACGCGTCGACTCTGCTGAAAAGATCCCTGTATGAATTATATGAGGATCTTAAAGATAAGGAAATAATCGAACAATTCGAAAAGAAAGACAAAAATAAAAAGACGCAATTTGTCACTTTAGAAGAATTAATAAAATGACAGATCCAATCCTCCGGGCGTGTTCCACAGTCAGCTTCGGACCTATAGATATAGGCGATGCCGCCGGTTTCTACCGCCCTATAGATATAGGCGATGCCGCCGGTTTCTACCGCCGTCTCAACAGCCACATGACAGCGCTCTGCCGCTCCCTGCCTGAAACCATGCAGACGAAGGCGATGATGTTCCTCATGGAGTACGGCCGCATCGCCGTGGGGGAGTCCCTTGACTTCTTCAAGCATTATTACGCCCCGTCGTGGTCGGCCCTGTACTGGACCGTTGCCGCGCCGGGAGCTTGCGGCGCAATCTCCGAACAAGACCTGGACGACGCCCTCCGCTGCCAGGCCATGGCCATGTCGCTCCATTCCTTCGACGACCACCTGGTGGAAGGGGGCGTTGCCGCTTCCCATCTTACCCTGCTGGTGCGCTCCCAGGCGTGGCGCTTCATGAAGGACGCCATCGGCCGCTTCTGCGATGGCCTTCCAGGTGGTAGCGCCATCGCAGCGGGCCTTATCAACGATTATTACTGCGCCATCACGGAAGGGGAGGCCTCCAAGGATCTTGACGGGTACTGCGATCTCTTCCGGAAGCAGATGGCCACCTGGGTGGTGATGCCGGTGCTCTGCGCCCGCAAGTCCGGGAAGGGTGAAGAGTTCATCACGGCCCTGCGGGGCTCCTACGAGTCCTTCGGCATTGCCTGGCGGCTCCTCGACGACATACAGGACCTTGAAGATGACATGGCCGACGGCGCCCATAGCGCGGTGTACGTATGTCTTGACGATAGAGGCCACGCCCTCTGGAATGAAAAGGGCCAGGACACAGGGAAGGGCGCTGAAAAAAGATCGGAACGGATCTGCGCCATGGTCAGTGAGGGAAAGATCATCGAGTCCATCGCCGGCCGGATCGTGGCGGAGCTGGACAAGGCGGCAGCCCTCGCCGACGGAATCGGTCTCCGGGGCCTCGGGGATGAGTACCGGGTCCTGGCAGGGCCGGTGAGGGAATGGGTGGATAGGAACCGATAACTATCGGCCCTACCGGGGTTTGAGCATCCTCGCGCCGATAACTATCGGGTCTTTGATCCGAATTATTTTAAAAAATATTTTATCGTTTTCCCCTCCCTGTTCGTTCAATACTATGATGAGACGAAATGATTATTTTCTTGACAACTTGTCAACTTGTGTGTACCTTCATGATATGAAACATCTGCAGGTCGGTGAATTCAAATCCAGGTTTTCCAGTGTCCTCGATGATGTCAGGAAAGGCGAGGAGATTACCATCTCATATGGAAAGAAAAAGGAAAAGGTCGCAGTGATCGTGCCTTATTCAAAATACAAAAAGAATATACGCAGAAAATTGGGGATCCTCGAGAAGAGGGCCTCCTGCGTCATTGGCGATGATTTTTCCCTGTCAGATGAAGACATGATCGAGTCATGAATTATATCCTGGACACTCACGCGCTGCTCTGGGCCCTTTTCGATCATACCCGCCTCTCGGAAAAAGCGTCTTCTGTCATACTCGATCCTGACAATGAGATCAATGTCAGTCTTGTCACCTTCTGGGAAATCGCCCTGAAATACAATCTTGGAAAACTGACGCTGGAGGGAGTGGCCCCGGAGGAGCTGCCGTCCTACGCGGAGAAAGCCGGCTTTGAGATCCTGGGGATCACTGCCGAAGAGGCGTCTTCATTTTACAAGCTCCCCAGGCTGCGGCACCATGACCCGTTTGATCGGATGATCATCTGGCAGTGCATACGGAACAACATGTGCCTCATTACCAGGGACAGCGGGATCAATGACTATGCGGATCATGGATTGAAAACAGTCTGGTAGCTTACCTGGTCCTGGCCGGGCTGGTGGGGAATGGGCGGATAGGCACTGATAACTATCGGTGAACATGCATCGGACCGTTACAATCCAGCTTATATTTTTAATAAAAAAATATTATTCCCGATCTTCCCTGCTCGTTCGTATATCTTTTTGTGGGACAGGACTTCCCTGGTAACATTTTCCTGTTGACATTACACATAGAAATGTGTAAATTATTACACAAGGAGATGCGGTATGGCTACAAATCTGGCGATTGACGACAAGCTCATTGTGCAGGCCCAGAAGTTGTGCGGTTTGAAAACAAAGAAGGACACGGTGACCCTTGCGCTCAAGGAGTTCATTTCCAGGAGAAAGCAGGAGGAGATTATCGGCCTTTTCGGATCGATCGAGTATGATTCCGATTATGATTACAAGAAGGGCCGGAAGCGTCCATGAACGTGCTGGTGGATACCTCGGTGTGGTCACTGGCCCTCCGCAGAAAGGCGGTCTTCGATAGTGCCTATGTCAAGGAACTGTCTGAATTGATACAGGAGCTGCGCGTGGCCATGATTGGGCCCATACGCCAGGAATTGCTGTCCGGAATATCAGAAGAGAGCAAATACAATACCCTCAGGGATACGTTGAGATCCTTCGAGGACATTCCGATTGAAACAGAGCATTATGAGATGGCGGCCCGGCTTTTCAATCACTGCAGGAAAAAGGGGATACAGGGGTCCGCCGTGGATTTTTTAATCTGCGCCGTGGGAATCAAAAACAAGCTCCCGATTTTCACCCTTGATAAAGATTTTGAGAAATATAAAGGCCATATGGATATTATGCTCTATAAGATAAGAAAGAAGTAAAGGATACGGATATCCCGGGTCTTTGCCGTGCGGGAGAAGAGTGCCGGACGACCGGCGGTTGGCTGAATTCAACCGATAACTATCGGCCGGGATGATATCCGCCCAGGCTGTATCCCGGAACATGACACTGGTCAGGAATAATACGAAAGAATTTAAAAGAATAGACGGATTAAAAATAGAGAATTGGGCAACATAACACAAGGCAATATCCCGGACAATATCCGGCATTCAATCGAAAAAGACGTCCTCAGCGTGGAGGTGACCACGCGGTGCAACAGCGCCTGCGGCCACTGCTTCGCCCGGGCCGGCAGGGACGCGGCCCATGACATGGACCTTGCGACGGCCCGGGAAATCGCCGCCGAGGGAAGGTCCCTCGGGTACCGCCATTTTCACATCACCGGCGGCGAGCCGCTCCTCTGGCCCCAGCTCTTCAATCTCATCGACGAGGCCGCAGCGATGGGATACGAGTCGGTCTTCATAAACACCAACGGCACCCTTCTCACCACGGAGGCGGCGCGGCGCCTGGCGGACCATGGCGGCCGCGTCTCCCTCTCCATCAGCCTCCAGGGGCCCGAGGAGCTCCATGACCGGGTCCGGGGCGGTTCCTTTCAGGCGGCCCTTGCCGGCCTTGAGAGCGCCCTCGCCGCGGGGATCGGCGTGTATGTCTTTACCACAGCGGGGAAGAGCCTTTTACCGGAGCTCCCGCGCTTCGCGGAATTTCTTTTTGATACCTATCCTGCCATAAAAGATCTTACCCTGATCCAGCTTATCCGCGTCCATGGAGACGCACTGGACCTCTCGGAAGAGCTTCTCTCGCCGGAGGATTTTATCTCCCTGGTGCGTATGACCGCCCTCCTGAACCTGTACGGGTACCGGGTCACGGTGCTCCAGAACCCCCTGGCCACGGCCGCGTCCCGCGCTTTGAATATGCCCTGGGTCGCGCCAGCCCTTCCGCTCCACCGGTGCGGCGGCGTCATAGTCATGGCCGACGGCGCCATCACCCTGGCCCATTCCACCAGGGAGTCCTTCGGCGCCTACGGGCCCGGGGCTCTTGGCGGGGTCCTCGCGTCGGATGAATACCGGAAAGCGTCGGGGCCCGATGACGACGGCTGCGCCGGGTGCCGGTTCCTATCCCTCTGCCGGGAGAACGCCATGGTGCGGCCCTCTGAGTGGTTCCGCTCCATGGGTCGGCCGGGGCTGTTCTGCAGGGAAGTGCTCGGGCTGGCCGTCCCGGAGGCGGAGGCATGACGCGCCGATAACTATAGCAGCCATGAAAAAAATTCATGATATCAAGCATATCTCTTTTGACGGGCCGTACATTATACTTGCGGTTGACGGAACGGATTACCGCGTCGACCTCCATGGCCAGTCAGAGAAACTGGCCGGCAGTTCCGATGCCGTGAAGAACAATTACATCGTTTCGCCTTCCGGCTACGGCATACGCTGGCCCGATATCGATGAGGACCTGTCGATCGATGGGCTTATCGGCGTGAAGCATAAAAGCGGTTTTTCATCCAACAAGACAGCATAAAGATTTCATTTTCACCCTCCCTGTTCGTTATATACTATAAGCCCGTCGGCACGACAGCGCAATCGGTGTTACATACATGTGATTTATTATATTGACAGGGTGGTATAATAGTAGTATATTAGTGGTATGAAAGTGAAAACATCCATTACTATATCAAGAGAATTGTTAAAAGAAATCGACAGGATCATATCAAAGTCGGGAAACAGGTCGCTTTTTATCGAAGAAGCGGTAAGGGAATACCTGAAGGGGAAAAAGCGGCAGCTGCGCGACCGGAATGACACGGAAATAATCAACCGGTCAGCGGGTGACCTGAACAGAGAAGCGGAAGAGGTCCTTTCATACCAGGTGAAGATATGAAGAGGGGCGACCTGTACCGGGTGCGTAAAGGATCGCATCGTGACCCGAAGATTTTTCGTGTCTTTGCCGTTGTCAGCAGGCAGGCGCTGATAGACTCTAAATTTTCCACGATCATGTGCGCCCCCATCTACACATCGTACCATGGGCTTTCGACCCAGGTGCCGGTCGGCACGGAAGAGGGCCTGAAGCACAACAGTTGCGTTTATTGCGATGAGATAATCAGCATACCCAAGTCGTCCCTTACCGACTACGTGAGCACCCTGCCGGATAATAAGATGGATGAATTGAACAAGGCCCTTGCCATCGCCCTTGGTATCGAATAGGACGCCGTTGCATCTATCAATTTTATCGAAAGCAGCATAGACATTTCATTTTCACCCTCCCTGCTCGTTTGGACCGGCAAATAGGCGTATCGGGTATTTTGTTCCAGTCACTAATTAATCTTGACGGAGGTCTTCGGAAATTGTAATATGTATAGTAGATATATACATTTTAAAGGTGCTGCCATGAAAGCGTCAATTGTCGATCTTCGCTATAAAATGAGGGAAATTCTGAAGGCCCTCGATCGCAACGAGTCGGTATCGGTGCTCTATCATGGCACGGTGAAGGGAGTCATAGTGCCTGCGGGGGCACGGCGCCACGGGAAGGTGAAAGAGCATCCCTTCTTCGGCATGACATCCCGTGGGACGGGGAGTGTCGAAAGCATCATGAAAGAATTAAGGAACGGCCGGCACCATGATGTATGACACTGATATCCTCATCTGGGTCCAGCGTGGCAATGAAAAAGCCGCGGCTCTGATCGAAAACGCCGATGACCGTTCAATATCCCTGCTGACCTACATGGAGCTCATGCAGTGCGCCGCCAACAGAAGGCAGCACAAGGTCATCAAGGATTTTCTCCGGGACTTCAACTTTTATACCCTTCCGATCACCGAGTCCATCGGGCACAGGGCGTCGATTTATATTGAAGAGTACTCCCTTTCATCCGGCCTGAGGGCCGGCGACGCCATTATCGCGTCCACCGCCGTGGAGCATGGACGCAGGCTTGTCACGGGCGACAGCCGTCATTTCAAGGCGATCAGGGAGCTGCAGCTTAAGATTTTCAAGCCGTGATTTGATTCTGCGGTGGGCCCTTTGCTACGGTGAGAAACTATTCATTTTTAATGAGCAGCGCCTTCCGGTCGGCCAGTCCGATGGTGGCGATCTTCCCGGAGTTGAATTCCAGGTAGTCGCTCTCGATGCCGTCGCTGAAGATGACGCCGTTCTGCGCCATCTGCGACGTCACCACCAGGGGCGTCGACGGGTCGATCCTGCCGAAGCCGATGGAGGCGCGGGAGCTCATGCTCCCGAAGGGCTCCCGCACGGTGAAGTAGAGATAGTCCGCGTCCCAGGGGAAGCGGCCCGGGTCCGCGCCGCGGGCGGCCCCGTCATAGCCCGTCGCCACCTGGCGCGCCCCCTCGATGATCGATTTGAACCAGCCGGTGGAGCCGCACCCGGTGGACACGATGATGCCGCTGGAGGACTGGGGCTCCTCCGCGCCGCCGAAGCTCAGGGTGCAGCGGAAGGATATGTGGCTCTTCGGCCCGATGAAGATGTCGTTCACGCCGAAGAGCTCCTGCCCGTCGTTCAGGGCGGCCCGGGCGATGCTGATCCGGTCCGTGCCGAAGTCGCCGGCAATGATCCGCCGGGCGTGGCGCGCGGCCCCCTCCACGTCGAAGGGCATGAGGACGCCGTCGATCCGCTCCGGGTCGGGGTTCACCGCCAGGATCGGCTGGCCCTCCAGGTACTTGGCCGTGTTGATGACCAGGCCGTCGGGCCCGACGGTGATGACCAGGTCCTTTTCCGAGAAGAGGAAGTTGGGCAGGTAGGTCCAGTCGATCTGCTGCACCTTCATCCCCGGCGGGACCATTCTCCTGATGCGGTCCACCGCGGATTTATACAGGGTGTCGGCGCTCTCGATCTCCCGCAGGTCGGCATCGATCTTTTTCTCTTCGGCCTTCAGGGCGGCGGCGGAGGCGGCCCGGGGCATCGCCGCGGCCATGAACGACTGGTGAAGGTAAAATTTTGCCTGGGACTTGGTGGAGAATTTGCGCACCAGCTGCTCCAGCTGCGTCTCCTTGGTGACGATGACCGCCTTTTCGAACATGGCTACTCGGCTTTTTTCTTCCCGCCGATCTTATCGTCCAGCAGGAGCGACAGCAGGTCCGGGGTGATATTCAGGTTCCCGATCTTGTTCTGGTTCTCCCCGAGGGACTTCAGGCCCAGGGCTATCATCATCTTAGGGTCAAGGTCCCGGTAGGGGGCCCATTCCAGCACCCAGGCCTTGGACTTGAATTCCGATTCGCGGAGCTTGTTGGCCCCCTCGATCTCCACGAGGTCCTTCCGCCGCTGGGCCAGGTCTATCTGGGAGTTGATCTCGTTCTGCTTGATGATCCGCTCCTGCTCCACGGCCGCGGCGCGGCGCGCGTAAATAGCCTCGTCAGCCTTCTTCTGGAGGAGCTCCCGGTACTCCGCCTCCAGGGCCTTGGCGATCTCCGGGATGGGCGTCACGGATATGAAGTAGATGCTCTCCACCTCGACGCCGAGGGCGACGATGGTGCCGTCGTCCTTGACCTTCCCGAGCACGGCCCGGGCGATCGACTCCGACTGCGACAGCGCGTCCTCCAGGGTCATCGACTGGATCCGCTCCCGGGCAGCCATCTGCACCGCGTTGGTTATCCGCTGGGAGAGCTTGTCCGGGTCGTCGGACACGTACTGGCCGGTCTCGGGATAGATCGAGAAGTTCAGGGCGGAGAATATCTTCTTCACGTCGGTGACGCGGTAGGTAAGGTGCCCCTGGATCGATACCGCCTGGAAGGTCTTCGTCATCTCGTTGAAGATGAAGTCCCCGTCCCTGGTGGTGATGGGGATGGACACCACCGTGGCCCGTGATTTGCGGTAGAAGAATGATATCCCCTGTCCCTCTTTCTTTATCCTGCCCCCGATGAACTTGATGATGTAGTTGTTCGGCTGGCCTTTGAAGAACTTTATGAAAAGCATGGGCGTCTCCTTGTGATGGAATGATACCGAATGCAAATAGGATAACCGGGAGCGGGATTTTGTCAATCAAGATAGCGTGGGGAATCATGGCTATGTATGTGAAGGCGAGGATGCGCATCCTCGCCTTCACAGGCGTATCATTATTGCACCTTCAGGTGCCGTATCACCTCTTCCAGGTCCGGGATCTCCGGTATCTCGTATATACGGTACCATTCGATGGTTCCCTTCTCGTCGATGAGGATGTTGGCCCTGCCGGAAAATCCGAGCCTGTCGATAAAGAGGTCGTACTTCTGCGCCACGTCGCCGTGGGGCCAGAAGTCGGCGAGGATATCCGTGTGCTCCAGCTCGAGGAAATCGGCCCATTCCTTCTTGCTCGGCACGCTGTCCACGCTCAGGCCCAGGGCCACGGTATTGAGCTTCGACAGCTCCTCGTGCTTGATATCGAGGCTTTTCATCTGCACCGCGCACACGCCGGTCCATGCCAGGGGGTGGAAGGAGAGGAGCACCTTCTTGCCCTTGAGTGAAGACAGTGAAATTTCCTGGCCATCCTGGTTCTTCAATGTGAAGTCCGGCGCCTTGTCTCCGATTTTAAATCTTAATTCTCTCATTATAACGCCTCCCTTTGGATATATATGATTTCAATATTACAATAAAATACATTATTTTTTAACATATGACAATAAAAAGTTAGAAATTTAGTAAATATTAAATTAGCCTTTTTGTAAAAAATAAATTAATAATAAACGATATTTGCCACGCCGGCGTTTTATACTTGCGCTTTCCATGTTCCGGTGACATTATTCATCGATCCCCGGTCGGGGACATGACTGCGGAAAAAATGAAGGGGGACCGGCATGGCGGTAAACGAAAAGTATATCCTGGCCATCGACCTGGGCACATCAGGTCCGAAATCGGCGATCATCTCGACCAACGGCGATGTGGTCGACTCGGAGTTCATGGACGTTCCCCTCCAGCTCTTTCCGGGGGGCGGCGCCGAGCAGGACCCGGACGACTGGTGGATTGCCATCATGGCAACCTCGAAGAAGGTGCTGGCCAGGAAACTCGTGCACGCCAGCGACATCGTGGCCGTGTCCTGCACGTCCCAGTGGTCAGGCACGGTGCCGGTGGACGAGCAGGGGAACCATCTCATGAACGCCATCATCTGGTACGACACCCGCGGCGCAAGGTACATGAAGGATGTGGCCAAGGGCCTCGTGAACGTCGAGGGCTTCGGCCTCCTCAAGGCCATACGGTGGGTCTGGCTCACCGGCGCGATACCGTCGCCGGCGGGCAAGGACCCCTTCTGCCACATTCTCTACCTTAAAAATGAGAAGCCGGACATTTACCGCAAGGCCTATAAGTTCCTGGAGCCGAAGGACTACCTGAACCTTCGCTTCACCGGCAAGTTCTGCGCGTCCTACGATTCGATCGCCCTCCACTGGGTGACCAACAACCGCGACATCAACAACATCTTTTACGGCAAGAAGCTCCTCAAGTGGTCCACCATCGACCCGGCAAAGCTGCCGGATCTTAAAAAGGCGGTGGAGATCTGCGGCGTCATAAAGCCGGAGGTGGCCGACGAGCTGGGCCTTCCCCGGACCGTGGTGGTGGGCATGGGCTGCCCCGACGTCCAGTCGGCGGCCATCGGCTCCGGCGCCGTGAAGGATTACGAGGGGCACATCTATATCGGCACCTCCTCCTGGATCATCTGCCACGTGCCCTTCAAGAAGACCGATCTCTTCAATAACATAGCTTCGCTTCCCTCGTCACTGCCGGGCCGCTACTTCCTGGCCAACGAGCAGGAGACCGCGGGCAAGTGCCTCATGTTCCTCCGTGATAACCTGTTCTTTCCGAAAGACCAGGTGTCGAGGGAGCCGGCCCCCGCGGGCGTCTATGGCAGGTTCGACGAGGCCGTGGCGGAGGTGCCCGCCGGGAGCAACAGGGTCATGTTCACGCCGTGGCTCTACGGCGAGCGCACGCCCGTAGAGAACGAAACCGTGCGGGGGGCTTTCCTGAACGTGTCCCTGGACACCACCCGCGCGACCATGATCCGCGCGGTCTACGAGGGCGTCGCCCTCAACAGCCGCTGGCTCCTGGGCTGCGCGGAGGGCTTTATCAGGCGGCCCTTCCCGTATCTCAACTTCATCGGCGGCGGCGCCAATTCCGACGTGTGGAGCCAGATCCTGGCGGACGTCCTCGGCAGGAAGATCCGGCAGGTGAAGGACCCGATCACGGCCAACGCCCGCGGCGCCGCGTTCCTCGCGGCCATTTCCCTCGGGTATATCACCGTGGACCAGATCTCCGAGCGTATCGCCATCAAAAAGGAGTACGAGCCGAATCCCGCGAACAGGAAGATCTACGACGAGCTCTTCAGGGAGTTCGTGAATTTCTACCAGACCAACAAGAAGATGTACCACAGATTGAATAAAAGGGAAGATTAGAAAACCCCTCCCCCTAGATGGGGGAGGCCAGGGTGGGGGTGAATAAGTTACAGGATACGCACATGGTTTTTATCACCCTCCCCTGTCCCCTCCCATCGAGGGAGGGGGATGTATCATGAAAATAAAAACCGGAGTTATCCTATTGAATCTCAACATAACCACCATTGAACGCATCATGAAGCGTTTTGACCCCCGTCATGTCGAATTTGTCATGAAGACGCTCAAGTCGATATCCTTTACGAGAAAGATCATACGATCGCTGGTCGAAAAGGAAGGGACCGCCCTGATGAAGGAGATCGAAGGGTCCCTGAATCCGTACCGGAGCTCCCTGGACGAATACGCGTCCCTTCCTGACGAGGGAATGCCCCGGAAACGGATACTGAAGATGATGGAGGACCTGAAAAAAAAGGAGCAGGGCAAATGGAGCGGCGGCTTCGTATCCGGCGCCGTGTACCACGGCGACGCGGCCCATGTCGATTTCCTGAACCGCGTCTACGCCATCAACTCCCAGTCCAACCCGCTCCACATCGACGTGTGGCCCAGCATCATCAAGTACGAATCCGAGATCATCGCCATGACCGCGGCCATGCTCGGCGGGAGCCGGCGGGGAGCGGAGGAGGTGTGCGGCTCCGTCACCTCCGGGGGCACGGAGAGCATCATCATGGCCATGAAGGCGTACCGGGACCGGGCCCGCCTGGAGCGGGGCGTCAGGAGGCCGGAGATGATCGTTCCGGTGACGGCCCACGCGGCCTTTGACAAGGCGGCGCAGTACTTTAACATTAAGATCATCAAGGTGCCGGTGGACGGCAATTACCGGGCCGACGTCACGGCGGTGAAGAAGGCCATTTCGCGGCGGACCATCGTGATCGTCGGGTCCGCGCCGACGTTCCCCCACGGCATGATCGATCCCATAGAGGAGATGTCCGAGCTCGCGCGGAAGAGGAACATCGGCTTCCACACCGACGCGTGCCTGGGCGGGTTCCTCCTCCCCTGGGCGGAGGAGCTCGGATACCCGGTGCCGCCCTTCGACTTCCGCCTCCCCGGCGTTACCTCCCTGTCAGCGGACACGCACAAGTACGGGTACGCGGCCAAGGGCACCTCCGTGGTCCTCTACCGCGACAGGGACCTCCGGCACTACCAGTTCTTCAAGACCGGGGACTGGCCCGGCGGCCTCTATTTTTCACCCACCATGGCCGGGAGCCGCCCCGGGGCCCTGATCGCGGCCTGCTGGGCCTCCATGGTTTCAATGGGCCGGAAGGGATACCTTGATTCGGCGAAGAAGATCATGGCGACGGCCGAGAAGATCAAGAAGGGGATCGCGTCGATGCCGGAGCTTTATATCCTGGGCGATCCCCTCTGGGTCATCGCATTCGCCTCCCATGACGTGAACATCTACAGCGTCATGGACCACATGACCCGCCTCGGCTGGAGCCTGAACGGCCTCCACAAGCCGTCGTGCGTCCATATCTGCGTAACCCTGCGCCACACTCAACCCGGCCTGGCTGACCGCTTCATCAAGGACTTGAAAAAAGCGGTCCTCTTCGTTAAAAAGAACCCGGACGAGAAGGGCGACATGGCTCCGATGTACGGCATGGCGGCCTCCTTCCCGGACCGGGGCCTGGTGGCGGACGTTATGGATATCTACATGGATACGCTGTACAAGGTGTGAAAAACCGATAGTTATCGGTTACCGATAACTATCGGAATCTTGTCAGAGCAAGACCCATAAAGCCCCCACTCCCGCTTTTTTGCCCTCACCCCGCCTCCGGCGTGCCCTTTGTCAGTTATTGCCCTCACCCCCCGGCCCCCTCTCCCATTACGAATTGAATAAAGGAGAGGGGGTGTTTAAAGAGTAGCCCTCTTCTTTTTTCACAACCAAATGGGAGAGGGCGCACCGGAGGTGGGGTGAGGGTATGTTGACACACAGAGCGCGGGTAAAATAAAAAGTGGGTGAGGGGACCAAACTACAACTGTGTTGGTGTCAGAGTAAAATATCGTTGTTAGCAATATAGATAAACATATTTATTATATTGTATATTTATATCATTTACCATTAAATTAATTCATTTTCCATTAATTTTTCATTGACTTTTTAATTTAATACCGTTAAATTAACATATATAAATTAAAAATTATCACTCAACCTAGAAGGTACAACCAATGCCAAAGGCAACCCGCAGCGTCGAAGAAGTTGAAGAGGTCCGCGATAGGATCCTGGAGCGCGCCTTTGAGATTCTTGTACATGAAGGATTTGAGAGCCTCTCCATGGGCAAGCTCGGCTCAAAGATGAAAATGACCGGGGCCAACCTCTATAACTATTACGCCAACAAGGACGAGCTCCTCATAGCGATTCATAAGAAATCGTTCCAGATGATCCACGACAAGATCCGCGCCGCCGTTAACAGCGCCGCGACGCCCCTGGACCGGATCATGGCCCTGGCAAGGGCCTATGTTGAATTCGGCATCCAAAACGTGAATATGTACGACATCATGTTCAATAGGCCCATCAGGCAGTACAGCGATTATATCGGGACGCCCCAGGAAAAAATGTCCTACGAGGAATACCACAGCTCGATCAAGGCCCTTGTCTTCGCCGTTACGGTTGTGCGCGATTACATGGAGTCGCGGCCGGAGCTGGCGAAGAGCGACCCCAAATTTGTCACCATAAAATTCCTGAGCGCCCTCCACGGGATCATATCGCTGCACAACAGCGGTATTTTGAAGGAGATGGATGATAACCCGGACCTGGTCATGAACGCCATCATTGAAGGCACGATCCGGTCGCTGACAGAGTGACCGGGAATATAGATTCTGATCGTATTAATTACTTTAACTTGTCAGGAGGTAAAGAGATGAAGATAGCACAACTCGTAAAGGTGTTCCTCCAGTTGCTGTCGAGGATGTTCTCTAACATGGTGTACGTGCACAAAGTGAAGAGCAGCCACCTGTTCGGCCAAACGCCTCACACGGCGATGCGGTAGGCGGTACTGACATGGGGGGGTCTATGAAATACGTCCTCGCTGTCGATCTGGGAACGTCGGGTCCGAAAACGGCGTTGATATCAATTCACGGCGACGTGGTCGCCGACGCCTTCGCCGAAACGCCGGTCATCCTGCTTCCCGGCGGCGGCGCCGAGCAGGACCCTGAGGGGTGGTGGAAGGCCATCATCTCCACGGCGAAGCAGGTCCTGGCCCGGAGGCTCGTGCCTGCCGATGACATCATCGCCGTGAGCGTCACCACCCAGTGGTCCGGCACCGTGCCGGTGGACAGGGACGGCCGGCACCTGATGAACGCCGTTATCTGGATGGATTCGCGGGGCGCCGAGCCCTTCAAGGAAAAGCTCACCGGTTTCCCGAAGTTCGAAGGGTATCCCCTCTCCAAGGTCATTACCTGGCTCCGCCTCACCGGCGGCGCGCCGGCCATGTCCGGGAAGGACCCCATCAGCCACATCGTGTGGATCCAGAAGAACTGCCCCGATATCTACCGCAACACCTACAAGTTCCTCGAGCCGAAGGATTACATCAACATGCGCCTCACGGGAAAGTTCGCCGCGACCTTCGATTCCATCCTGCTCCACTGGGTGACCGACAACCGCGACCCGGACAGGGTGGTCTACAGCGACAAGCTTATCCGCATGGTCGGCATAGACCGGGACAAGCTCCCCGACCTGATCCGCGCCATCGATGTGCTGGGCCCCCTGAAGAAAGAGGTGGCCTCGGAGCTGGGCCTCAAGGCCGGGACGCCGGTCATCGGCGGCACGCCGGACGTGCAGTCAGCCTGCGTCGGGTCCGGGGCCGTGCGGGACTACGAGGGCCACGTGTACATCGGCACCTCTTCCTGGATAACGGCCCATGTGCCCTTCAAGAAGACCGACATTTTTCACGGCATGGGCTCCTTCCCGAGCCCTATCCCGGGACGGTACCTGATCCTCACCGAGCAGGAGTGCGCCGGCAAGTGCCTCCTCTGGCTCCGTGACAACGTCCTCTACCACAAGGACGAGCTCCTCCAGCAGGAAAAGGCCCCGGACATCTTCAAGGTCCTGGACAGGATCGTGTCCCGCATACCGGCCGGCGCCAACAACGTCATCTTCACGCCGTGGCTCTACGGCGAGCGCACGCCGGTGGAGGACCGCCACATCCGGTCGTCCCTCTTTAACCTCTCCCTGGAGAACACCCGGGAGGACATCGCCCGCGCCGTGTTCGAGGGTGTGGCCCTGAACCAGAAGTGGCTCCTCACCTACGTGGAGAAGTTCACGAAGAGGCCCTTCGCGGCGCTCAACTTCATCGGCGGCGGCGCCAATTCCGATGTCTGGTCCCAGATCCTCGCCGACGTGATGAACATCAACATCAGGCAGGTCCAGGACCCGATCTTCTCCAACGCCCGGGGCGTGGCCTTCCTGGCTGCCCTGTCCCTGGGCCACATCACCGTGGAGGACATTTCCCGGTGCATTAAGATCAAGGCGGAATTCCAGCCCAATCCTGACCACCGGAAGATATATGACAACCTGTTCCTCGAATATGTCAACCTGTACAGGTCTCAGAAAAAGGCATGCGCGCGGATCAATTCAACCAAGGCTGCCGGCGCCTGCACGCCGGCGCCGCAATTTCAGTAATACGAAGGAGGCTGTTTCACCATGGAATACAATGAAATACTATCGCGGTTCAAGAAGGTCCTCGCCATACCACCCAGGGGGCTCCCGGCGGAGACGCTGGAAAAATACCGCGCGATGTACACGAATAAGAACAAGAAGTCCCTGGAGATGTTCGAAAAGGCGAAGAACGTCATCCCCGGCGGCGTCGAGCACAACCTGAGCCAGAACCATCCCTTCCCGGTGGCGATGGACCGCGCCAAGGGCTACCATGTGTGGGACGTCGACGGCAACGAATACGTCGACTACCTGATGTGCGGCGCGCCGATCATGCTGGGTCACAGCTACAGCCCCCTGGACGACAAGATCATCGACATCATCAGGACCAAGGGGCCGGCCACGGGCCTCACCTCGGAGTATGAGCTCATGGCTGCCCAGGAGATCATCGACCACATGCCGGCCGTGGACATGGTCCGGTTCCTCCAGTCCGGCACCGAGGCGGACATGGCGGCGCTCCGCATCGCCCGGGCCTACACCAACAAGCAGAAGATCATCAAGATCGGCGGGAGCTACCACGGCTGGTCCGACCAGATGGTCTATTCGCTCCATGTTCCGAAATCCGGCCCCCTCTATTCGAAGGGGATTACCAAGGAAAGCTACGCCCATATACTGGACGTTAAGCCGAACGACTTCGACGAGCTGGAAAAGACCTTCAAGGACAACGCCAATGACGTGGCCGGGGTGATCGTGGAGCCTATCGGGGGCGAATCCGGGGCGCACCCGGTCCATCCCGACTGGAACAGGACCATACGGGCGCTGTGCGACAAGTACAATGCCCTCCTTATCTTCGACGAGGTGGTCACCGGCTTCCGGCTCGACATGGGCGGGGCCCAGAAGTATTTCAACATCATGCCGGACATTACCGTCCTGGGCAAGATCATCGGCCACGGCTATCCCTCCTGCGGCGCAGTGGCCGGGCGGAAGGACGTGATGAAGGTCTGCGCCGGCGGCCTGGGCGAGAAGATATACGTGGGCGGAACCCTGGCGGCGAATCCCATAACCACGGCGGCCTGCTACCATGCCATCAAGCTCATGGATGAGCATGAAGCGGTAAAGAAGGCCACGGCCTACGCCGACCGCCTCACGAAGGCTATGAACGATCTCTTCGCCACGCGGGAAGACCTGGGCTTCTTCGTTTACAATTTCGGCCCCATCATGCACTACGTGACGACTGGATTCTTCGGGGTGGACGTGTCGGCGCCGGACGCGCTGAAGCAGGTCCTTACCCGCAAGGCGGTGGCGGACAGCTACCAGATCGTGACGTCGGCCCTGGGGCTCTGCTCGCTGGCCGGAACGCGGATGTACACCTGCATGCAGCATGACGACGAATCGTTGAAAAAGACCCTGGACGTCTGGGAGCGGCTGCTTTCAGAGATTCCGAAGGGCTGATATGGATTATTCAATTTTAAGAAGGAGGCTTATATGACGAAGAAGGAAAAAGAAATTTGCGTACAGATAGATGAGTTTGCACCCAAGCCGATCGCAATACCTGAGGCTGTCGACATGGAAACCCATCTTATCGCCACCTACTGGACCCAGCTCGACAAGGCATGGGACATGTCGGTGATGGGGCAAGTGCTTGCCATCGAGCAGACCACCGGTACCTGGACCCCGGTGCCGGGCGAGACCCCGGAGATTCGGGCGAAACACGTCGCGAAGGTGATCGGCGTGTACGAGGCGCCTTATTATGAATATGGCGTGCCCGCCGACGTCACGGCCCGGCAGTACATCGTGCAGATCGCCTTCCCTGCGGCCAACGTGGAGGACCAGCTCCCCATGATGCTGACCGCGCTTGTCGGAAACATTTCGCTGGTGCCCAACTTCAAGCTCCTGGACATCAGGCTTCCAAAGGCCACCCTGGACCAGTTCAACGGGCCAAGGTTCGGGACCGATGGCTGGTGGAAGGCCCTGGGCCTGCAGAAGGGACGTCCCCTCCTCAATAACATGGTCAAGCCGTGCAGCGGGTATCCGCTTGAAGTGGGCGCCGAGCTCTTCAGGCAGGCGGCCCTGGGCGGCTGCGATGTCATCAAGGACGACGAGCTCATCGCCAACATGCGCTACAACGACGCGGTCGAGCGGGTCAAGCTGTACATGAAGATAGAAAAGGAAGTGTTCGAGGAGACCGGAGAGCACACCCTCTACACGGTCAACGTAACCGACCGTCTGCCGCGGATGTTCGACCTGGCCAAGCGCTGCATCGACGCGGGCGCGAACGCGATGATGGTCAACTACCTGGCCGTGGGACCGGAGGCGATGCGCGCCCTGGCCGACGATCCGAACATCAACGTGCCGATCCTGGCCCACATGGACGTGGCCGGCGCCTACTTCATGTCACCATACCAGGGGATATCCTCTCCGATAATTTTCGGAAAAATCGCGCGGCTTTGCGGCGCGGACTCGATCGTGCTTCCCTTCTCCATGGGCGGCAAGGCCATGTACATGCATGAGCGCTTCATGGCGACGACGAGAAACCTGATTTATCCGATGGGTAACTTGAAGCCCACCATGCCGATGCCGTCCGGCGGCATCACGCCGAACAACGTGCAGGACATCGTGAACGCCCTTGGCAAGGATGTCATGATCGGGTCCGGCGGCGGCATCCATGCCCACCCGATGGGTCCGCGGGCCGGCGCCCGGGCTCTCCGCCAGGCGATCGACGCCGCCATAAAGGGCGTAAAGGTGGACGAGTATGCCAAGGATCACGAGGAACTGGGCCGAGCTCTCGGCACATGGGGCAAGAAGACGGATTTCAAACTGTAATACAGTCTCACAGGAACGGCGCGGGATTAATTCCCGCGCCGTTTTTACTTTATGCGCGCACGGTGTTGCGCGCATGTCGTTTAAGGCATGATAACGCTTAATGAAGGATGAATATCGGCATGTTTCTCCATGATGACGGCCGGCTTCCCCGGGCCTGGGCTCCCTGGTTTTCCCATGAATATATCAATTACTGCGCCGTGCGGGCTTTGGCGGCCATCTGTGACCTGCCGCCGGTGCCGGTGCGAACTAATCCTTTTGGCGCCGATCCCTCCTGGCCCCTGGGGCCCCACCACCGGGACCTGTACAAGGAGTCGTTCCGCGTTGCGAGGAGTCTGGCCCCCCTGGGCTCCTTTGATTACTCGGCGCGGAACGGGGATTACAGCGCCGAGGCGCCCCCTGACGTGGCCATAGAACCGTGGAAGGTCCTGGTCATCTACGGCACCGAGCCGGACCTGAAGCCGGACTGCGACCTTTTTCTTCACAAGAGGCAAAAGCTCACCGGCGGCTCCCACGGGTGGCGCCACATGGAGTTCAGCGTCCTGGGAATGACCGTGGGGATGGTCCGTGAATCGTTCCGGTACCACCGGGACCGGGCGCGGGCCGCCTTTGGCGACGGCCATGAATACTGGGGCTGGCGGTATCTCTCCCGCTGCACCCATTACCTGGCGGACCTGGGCAATCCCTTCCATGTCAAGGCCCTGCCCGGACCGTATCTGGTCAGGCGTATCGCGTCGGTCCGCTCCCTCATGGTGACAGCGTCCGCCATACACAAGAGCTATGAAATATACGTTGAGCGCCGGTTCCGTGAGGGATTTTCTCCCTTCTGCGAGGCCCTGGCGCACGGCGCCGTGGAGGGGATCGGTTCGGGGGATATCGTCGACCGCGCCATGGACCGGTATGTGGCGGACGCGAAGAAACGGTTCAATTCCCTGTTCTATCATTTCATTGACATGTATGGAAAGGAACTCATTGATGCGTTCGGGGTCATGAAAGAGGAGAGCGGCGAGGACGCCTCGGAGCTGGTCTCCCGCTGCGCATCGGAAGCGTCCCGGGTGATATTCGGCGAATCAAAGAAATCATCCCTGGCGAGCCTTGACCGCATCACGGTGGATATCCTCCGTGACGTGGGGAAAATGCTCGGTTCGCTTCTTGGCGGATTCGTGAAGGCGCGGTGACCGCTACTCGATCTTCGTCCAGTCGACCTTTTCTCCGATGGAGGCGGCCATTTTCTCCACTCCTTCGTCCGTGTGATGCTTGAGCCCGGCTTTTTCTATTTTGATGGCGCCCTGTTCCCTTGTGAAATAGTGACCCGAGTGATGGTTCGCTGATACCAGTTTCTCCCCGGCATCTTGGGCGGATTTCGTGAAAATGCCGCCGCCCGCTTCGGGCTTGAAGCGTATCCTGCCGTTGCATACGCAGGTATAGATCTTTTCATTGCTCTCAGCGGTCAGACATAAAATCGTACCCCGCACGGAAGCGGTAACGGTCGGCGTTTTTATGTTCATGTCGCCGGTCAAATTTTTGTTCCGGAGCAGGGCCCCCAGGCCGCCCCGTGACAGTTCGCAATTGCTCCCGCGCGTAGTGACACGGTAGAGGAACCTGGCCCCGGGCCACAGGGCAATGATGTTTTTTTCGCCGATGGTTATATGGCAGATGGATCTGTCCCCGGTTTCGATCACGTCGTCGAAGCGGACCGTGTCCCCCAGGGTGGCTTTCTTCCCGTTCACCGTGACATCTCCAACCATGAACTTGACTTTGCCATCGGTGTTTTTTCCGGGCATGAATTGCTTGCATGCCTGTGTCGAGAGGGCAGTCGTTGCGATAATGATGAGAGCCATCAATGTCCGTGCCATGGAGTGCCTCCTTGTTTGAATTATGGTAGTATGTGATGTTTTCATGGAAAGGTCAATTATTAATTATTTCACGACCGATAGGCGTGCAAGCGCTTGCGCGCCTATCATATGGGGTATTTGCACGGCCGTCAATGAGGGTGATGTAAAAATCTCTTGCCATTATCCGGGCCCATCCATAACGTGACGTTCCATTAAGAATTGAATTACAAGGAGACTCTTGTGAAAGTTGGAATCATGGGCCTGCCCCAGTCGGGGAGGCGTACCTTATATGCCCTTCTGACCGGCGACAGGGCCGAATCGATAAACCCCGACGGCAAGGATGCCGTGGTGGGGATCGCGCCGGTGCTGGACCCGCGCTTCGACGAGCTGGCGCGCAGGTACCGCCCGAAGAAGGAGACCCGCGCCCGCATTACCGTGGAGCTCATCCCCGCCCTGGAGGAGAACGCCATCCGCGAGGGGGCGGTGTTCAGGGACATCGCCGGCACCGACGCCCTCTGCCTGGTGGCGCGCGACTTCAAGGACGACCGTGTGTACCATGCGAAAGGGAGCGTTAACGCCATGCGGGACGTCGACGCCATCATGTCTGAACTCCTCATGCACGATCTTATCCTGATCGAAAAGCGCCTGGAGCGGATCGCCGAGGGGAAGAAGCGCGCCAAGGACGAGCAGGGCCAGAAGGAGGAGCCCCTCTTCCTCAGGATGAAGGAGCACCTGGAGAAGGACCTTCCCCTCCGCACCATGGAGCTTTCCGCCGAGGACAGGAAACTCCTCACCGGCTATTCCTTCATCACCATGAAGCAGATGATCATCGCCCTGAACGTGGGGGAGGGCGACATTGCCGGCGCGTCACTCGTAGATACCGTAAAGGAAAAATACCATGGCCAGGAAGTGGCGCCGGTGCAGATATCGGCGCGCCTGGAGGCGGAGATCGCGGCCCTTGAAACGGCCGAGGAGCGCACCGCCTTCATGAAGGACGCCGGCATAGCGGAGCCTGCCCTGGCCCTCCTCACCCGGGCCCTGATGGCCTCGCTGGGGCTCATATCCTATTTCACCGTGGGAGAGGACGAGGTGCGCCAGTGGATGGTGCGCCGGGGCGCAGCCGCGCCCGAGGCGGCCGGCGTGATCCACAGCGACATCCAGCGCGGCTTCATCCGCGCCGAGGTGATCAAGTACGGAGACCTGGTTTCCCTCGGCTCCGAGGAAGCGGTGAAGAAGGCCGGCAAGCAGTACGTCATGGGCAAGGAGTATATCGTCGAGGACGGCGACATCATGAACTTCCGGTTCAACGTGTGAGGGGACCTTCCGGCTGAATCATCCCTTTGACTTTTTTCTCCCGCCGTCTTGATCACCGGCCCGCGCGGCAGTATATTGAAACCGAGTGAAATAACCGACCACAGGAGAGGGATATGAACACCTTCGTATTTCTTACCACCGGTACCAGCATTCTTATTTTCATTTTCTCCGCAGTGGGGCTTTTCCGGATTGTCAGGTCCATCAAGACAGAGCGGCCCCTGAAGCCGGGCGCGGGTCTCGGATGGCTCATTCCGCTCCTGGCCATATCCGCCGTGGACATCGTCACCTGCGTCATTATCATTACCCTCCTTCCCGGCGCTCCGGCTAAAATCGAAGCGACCGACGGAACATACAGGGACAGGATAGTGGTGACATGGAAATCCGTGCCGGGCGCCAGGGACTACCATGTCCTACGGGCGACGACCCCGGACGGCACCTATACCGACGTATCGGGCAGCATATCGAAAACTTCTTTCATCGATACATCGGCCAGGCCGGGGAAATACTATTACAGCGTTGTGGCGTCCAACGATGTGGGGGACAGCATGCAGGGCGCGCCCGATGGCGGGCACCGGGCCATAAGCGATTTAGAGTTTTTTGCGATCTACAGCGTGACCGAGAAGAGCGGCGTCGCAAAGCTGAAAAAGCTCGGGACCCTCGGGGAGGAGACCGAGGCGGGCGCGGTCAGCGGCACCGTCAGTTACAGCGCCAAATTTGACGGCAGGGCCCATGTGGTCAACATGTATACCAATTATTCTGATTTCAGCGCGGACCAGGGGAATCACATGGTCCTGAACGGCGCCATAAATACTGAGACCAGCGCCCTCGGAAACGGCTCAACCGTGGGCAGGGTGGATGTGACCGGCTATTACAGCGGTTACGTGAAATACAACCTGGTGATCGGCAGGAAGCAGAAGGCGGGCGGCACGTACCTGGTCAGCCAGGACGGCGGGAAGACCGAGACCGCGGTCCCGTGGAATTACCGGTGAGCCATCGGGCGGTTCAGGACCCGTCGCCGGCGCCGGGCGCTTCCTTCGGCTTGTCGTTTTCCTTGTAGCAGTACTTGCATCCGTGAATCAGTATCTTCCTCTTGCCCTGCTCCTCGGTCTCGGAGGCGTAGAGCGCCTCGTACTTTGTCAGCTCCTTGCCGCAGAGGGGGCAGAGCCTGGCACCGGGGGCCCGGGCCATGCTGAAGTAATCGACCCGCTCCGGGTTCACCGTTGCCTCCGGGGCATCCTTCTTCACCCGCATCTCCTTCAGCTTCTCCTTGCCCGACTGGTACGAGGAGTAAAGGTAGATGAACACCGTGGCCCCGATGATGAGGCCGATGAGATAGAGGATCTCGGACATCACGACTTCCTCGTAACGAAGTTGACCATGACGGTGCTGTCCCCGGGGGGGTCCACGGTATAATCGCCGTAGATGTCGATGATACTGAAGCCGGATCCCTCCACGAGGCGCTTCATCTCCTCTACCGTGTAGATGCGCTGGAGGTGCTCCTCCACGGAGGTCGTGCCGCCCCTCCGGTAGCGCAGGGTCGAGCAGACCAGGCGGGCGTCGGCGTCATAGGCGTTGCTCCATTCCACGGAGCCGCTCCGGAGCTCGAACCGGGAGGTCTTGCCGTCGAAATTCTCGTATATGTTGTGCTCGGTGGTGATATCGAACATGAACACGCTTCCCTCGTGCATGATCCGCCGCACGCAGCGGAACATGCTCTCTATATCGGCAGGTTCCAGCAGATAGTTCACGGAGTCATGGACGGAAAAAATAAAGTCCATTTTTTTTGCCAGGTAAAAATCGGTCATGTCACCGCAGAGGATGCGGAAGTTCAAAAAGGCCCTGGTCCTGGCGACGCGGAGCATGTCGATGGATTTGTCGAGGCCGTAGACGGTGTAGCCGTCGTTGGAGAATTTCGCGCCGAACCGCCCGGTGCCGCATCCCAACTCCAGGACCCTCTCCGGCTTTTCGACGTTGTAGGTCATGATGGACCTGATGTATTCGTACCATTCCTGGTAGTCCACGTGGCGCAGGAGGTAATCGTAAACGACGGCTATGTCTGTGTAGGGTTCCATAGGGCCTGGTAAGAACAGATGGTGTTATGCCGCGTGAAGCTGCGCCGGGGCGGCTTCGCCTACAGGGCAAATTCCAGGATATACTGGTTCGGCAGAAAATCGTGCTTTTTCAGAAGCCTGTACCCCGCCTTCGCGAACTCCTCGACGACCCGGCTGTCTTCAAGCTTGAAGGTCTCCGGGGGGCCGCCCTTCGATCCCTTCCGGTAATCTACGATCACCACGCGGCCGCCGGTTTTCAGCGCGGCCTTGATTTTCTTCAGATAGGCGACGCGGTTTTCCATGTGGTGATAGGTGTTGCAGATGAAGATCATGTCAAAGGACGCCCTGTCCAGGGCGGGGCTGTCGGGGCTGATGAGGGAAGCGCGGAAGTTTTTAATCCTGTTTTCCGCCGCGTATTTCTTCATGTGGGAAACCATGCCGGGATCGACATCGTAGCCGACCGCCTCTCCGCCGGGGGCGACGGCCCTGGCGAAGCGCCGCGTGAAATAGCCGCTTCCGGCGCCGATATCCGCTATGCGCTGGCCTTTTTTCAGATCAAGGGTCCTGATCACGTCGTCCGGCTTCTGCCACTGCGCACGGTCCGGCGCCTCGAAGAGCCGGATATAATGCGCGGAGTCCTTTTTCCTGCCATGTTTTTCATCCTCCACCATGCTTTTGGCGAATGCGGAGGGTGAGGCAAGGATGGATACTAATAATAGCGTGAAGAGTTTTCCCATGGGGTTCTCCCGATCAGACAGAATTTCGTAACGATGCCGCGATCATTTTCCGGTAGATTATCCGCGATCCGGCGCCCCGGTGTCAATGAAGAAATTATTTCATTCCCCGCGCTGGCGGGATGCGCGCGGTTAATAATAATGGAAGCTTCAGATCTCCACTGCCTCTATATTTTTTTCTTGATTAATAGCGACGATGTTCTACCATGAAATGAAATCATAGCCCGGCGGATTTCCCGCCGCGGCAGCTGATGATGAATACACAGGGAGGAATTCAAAGTGAAAACAATATCGATCCGTCTGGCGGCAATCATGGTGGCCCTTGTGGCGGCGACCGGCTGCGGCTACAACGTCATGCAGCAGCAGGAGGAAGAGGTGTTCAAGGCCTGGGGCGACCTGGAATCGAACCTCCAGCGGAGGGCGGACCTGATCCCGAACCTGGTGCAGGTCGTCAAGGGCTACGCCAAGCATGAGCGGGAGACCCTCACCGCGGTGATCGAGGCGCGGGCCAAGGCCACGTCGGTCCAGCTGAACGCCAAGGACCTGGGGAGCGCCCAGGCCTTCCAGAAGTACCAGCAGGCACAGGGCGAGATATCGTCGGCCCTGGGACGGCTCATGGTCGTGGTGGAGAGGTACCCGGACCTGAAGGCGAACGAGAACTTCCGCGACCTGATGCACCAGCTCGAAGGGACCGAGAACCGGATCAACGTCGCCCGCCAGCGCTACAACGAGGCGGTGAAGACCTTCAACTATTCGATCCGCAGCTTTCCCTACAGCCTTACCAACGCGGTGCTCCTGCACCTCGACAAGAAGGAGTATTTCAAGGCCGACGAGGCGGCGAAGAAGGCGCCGGAAGTGAAATTCGAATAAGCCGGTGCGCGCCATGAGAAAATCGATCGTCCGGCTCCTGGCCCTGGCGTGCCTGGTCGCCCTGCCCCTGGGGGCCCTCGGCCTCGACGTGCCGGTCCTGAAGGCCCGCGTCAACGATTACGCGAACATGCTCTCGCACGCGACGGTGTCGTCCCTGGAGGAAAAGCTCGCCGATTTCGAGCGGAAGGAATCGACCCAGATAGCGGTCCTCACCATTCCTTCGCTCCAGGGAGAGGTCATCGAGGAGTTTTCAATGAAGGTGGCCGAGAAGTGGAAGATCGGCCAGAAGAAGCTCGATAACGGCGTGATACTGCTCATAGCCAAGGAGGACCGGAAGCTCCGCATCGAGGTCGGCTACGGCCTCGAGGGGAAGCTCACCGACCTCCGGGCCGGGAGGATCATCGACAGGATCATAACCCCTTCCTTTAAAGCGGGCGATTACGATAAAGGCGTCACCGACGGCGTCAACGCCATCATGGAGACCGTCAGGGGCGAATACAGCGCGGTGGACGCCCGCGCCGCGGAAAAGGAGGGCTCCGATCCCTCCTCGATGATAACGCCCATGATTTTCGTCCTCTTCTTTATCGGGATCATCGGCAAGATCAAGCGCATACTGGGCGGGATAGCCGGCGCGGTGATCATACCGATCGTGGCCCTCGTCGTGTACGGCCTCAAGCTTTTCATCCTTTTCCTGGTCCCCGGCGGGTTCCTCATAGGGCTCATCATGCCCTCCGTCATGACGCTCATGATGATGATGGGATTCGGCGGAGGCGGAAGGTCCGGCGGGGGATCGGGGGGCGGCGGATTCAGCGGCGGCGGCGGCAGCTTCGGCGGCGGCGGCGCGTCGGGAGGCTGGTAGGGGGATTCTCGTGAAACGATTGGCCACATGGATCATTCTCGCGGCCGGCCTCTTGGCCCTGCCGGTCTTTGCCCTTGACGTGCCTCCCCTGAAAGGGCATGTCAACGATTACGCGGCCCTGTTCTCGCCGAAGATGGCCGGTTTCATAGAAAAGGACCTTGCCGAATTCGAGAAGAAAGAGACAACCCAGATCGTCATCCTCACCATACCGTCCCTCCGGGGAGAGGTGCTGGAGCAGTATTCCCTCAAGGTCGCGGAGAAGTGGAAGATCGGCCGGAAGAAGCTGGATAACGGCGTTATCCTTCTCATCTCGAAGGAGGACCGGAAGCTCCGCATCGAGGTGGGCTACGGCCTCGAGGGAAGGCTCACTGACCTAGTGGCCGGAAGGATCATCGACAACAGCATCAAGCCCTTTTTTAAAAAAGGCGATTATGACAACGGGCTTTTCAACGGCGTTCAGGCCATTAAGCAGGCGGTCTGGGGCGAATACCCGGGCATGAAGCAGGTTCCCGAGAAAAAGCCGAACATATTAATGAATCCCCATTTGATCCCTGTCTATGCCGTGGGAGGGTTTATCCTGTTTCTGCTGATAATGATCCTTATCGCCAGGAAGTTTCCCGGATCAGGTTCCGGCAGCGGTTACGACAGTTCAAGCAGTGACAGTTACAGCTCCGGCGGTTCCGACAGCTACAGCGGTTCGAGCAGCTCGAGCAGCGACAGCGGCGGCTCCGGGAGCGGCGATTACAGCGGCGGCGGCGGGAGCTTCGGGGGAGGCGGCGCCTCCGGCGATTGGTAGAAGAAGCTCACCCGGGGCGCGCAGGCCCGTAACGCCCGGGGACATGTGATAGGAGGATGTGATGAAGAACCTGGTGAACAGATTTCTTACTGAAGAGGACAGGGCGCGGATAACGGCGACGGTGAAAAAGGTCGAAGGGACCACGTCAGGGGAGATCGTGCCGATGGTGGTGTCATCGAGCGGGGCCTATTCCCTGTCCGGCGTTATCGGCGCGATGGCCCTGTCGGTGCCGATTGCCATCGTGGGGACCTACTTCGCCGGGCCGCTGGTCCGCGTGGTCATGGGGGACCTGTGGGTCTTCCTCGGCATCGAGGCGGTACTCTTCCTCGCCGGGTACCTCATGTTCGGCAACGTGGCGTTGCTCAGGAGGCTCTTCATCTCCGAGGATGAGATGCTGGACGAGGTGCGCACGGCAGCCCTGGCGAGCTTCTACGAGAAGGGCCTCCACCGCACGAAGGACGAAACGGGCGTGCTGATATACGTATCCATTTTCGAGAGGAAGGTATGGGTCCTCGGCGACCGCGGCATCCATGCCAAAGTGGGGGACGACGCCTGGAAAGAGATCGTGGCGATGATCGTCGACGGCATCAAGAATGGCAGGCAGGGAGAGGCCATCTGCCGGGCCGTGGAGCGCGCCGGCGAGGTCCTCAGGACCCATTTCCCCGTAAAAAAAGGGGACAGGGACGAGCTCCCGAACCTTATAGAAGGAAAATGAGTCAACGGCGAGATCTGTCACAGCGTGAATGCCACCTCTACGGTCGCACCTTTCCCATTTTTTATGGTCAGGTCTGCGTCGATCTGTTTTGCCAGGGTGGAAACCAGCTTCAATCCCAGGGTGTCGGTGATTTCGGGATCGAATCCGGGAGGGAACCCCGGGCCGTCGTCGGACACGCGCAGGGTTATCCTGCCACCGGTGTTTTCCAGGTCGATCCTGATTGTGCCTTTCACTCCCGGGGGATAGGCGCTTTTTATCGCATTTGAGACGAGCTCGTTCAGAATGATCCCCAGGGGCACGGCGCGCTTGATGTCAAGCTCCATATCGACGGTCCTGGTTTCAAGATGAATACATTGCGGATCTTGGGCATAGGTTTTAAATGTCAGTTCCGCCAGGTCCATTATATACAGACCCAGGTTCACTTCGGCCAGTTTGGATGTCCGGTTGAGCTGTTCATAGATTACCGCCATCGAGTTGATTCGCGACAGGGCGTTGGTGAAGACCTGCCGCGCGCCCTCGTCGGCCAGTTTTTCCATCTCCAGCCCGAGGAGGCTGGAAACGACATTGAGGTTGTTCTTCACCCGGTGATGGAGCTCCTTCAGCAGTATCTCCTTTTCCATGACCGTTTTCTCCAGCGCCTCTTCGGCGTTCCTGTGACTGGTGATGTCCTGGAAAAAACCGATGGACGCCGGACCGTCGGGAAGATTGACCCGGGCTACCGCTCCGGTGATGGGGAACCGGCTCCCGTCCGGCCGGAGTCCCGTTGTTTCGTATTGATTCTCAACGTCCGCGCCTTCCTCGCGTTTTCTGGCCCGGTTGATGAAGACGGGAGCGTCCTGTTCGGCGACCATATCGCCGATGGGCCGCCCGATCAGCTCTTCCGAAGAGCTGTAGCCGAACATGTTTGTGAACATCCGGTTCACGTAGATAAACGTCGTGTTCCGCGAGATGGCAATGGCCATGGGTGCGCTTTCGATGAGGGTGCGGAATCGCTCCTCGCTCTCCCTGAGCCGTATCTCCGCCAGCTTCCGTTCCGTGATATCCTTGAAGAAGTTCAGGGTCGCCGGTGATTTCTCTCACATGAATCCGACCACGTTGATTTCGATCCACCGGTATCCTCCGTCCTTGTTGAGAAGCCTGAACTGGTACACCGGCGGCGATTCACCGCCGGTAAAACGGGCGGCATGGCGGCTCGCCACCAGGGCCCTGTCGTTGGGATGAACGAATTCGATGAAGGGGCGCGATTGCAGCTCTTCCCCGGTAAAGCCGGTCAGGGTGCTCGCCATGGGGTTCGTGAATTTGAGCCTGTTATCCTGGGCCACGACGATGGCCTCGCCGGCGTTATCCACCAGCTGCCGGTAGCGCTCCTCGTTCTCCTTGAGCACATTCTCCAGTTTTTTGCGCGCGGATATGTCGCGGGACACTCCCATGAATCCTATCTGCTCGCCCCTGTCGTCACGGAGGACCTTGAACAATATTTCAACCCATACCGTCGAGCCGTCTTTACGGTACTGCTCGACTTCAACGCGGCAGTCCTGGATATGTCCGTCCGTCATGGCCTGCAGTCCTTTGCCGTATGCCTGGAACAGCTGCGGCAGTGATTCGTGAGGGAATGTGTCAGTGGGCGACTCCTCCATGGCCTCTTCGGGATCGATACCGCGAAGCTTGCGTATGGAAGGGCTGATGTAGGTAAAGCGGAAATCGTTGCCCATTACCCAGACGACATCGTCCATGTTCTCCGCCAGGAGGCGGTAATGGGTTTCGCTCTCCTTGAGTATCCTTTCGCGCTCCATGAGCTCACGCTGAAACAGCATAAGCTCGGCGTTGGCCGCCTCCAGCTGTTCGTTGGTGGCCTGCAGCTCCTCGTAGGCTGCTTCGATCTCCTGTTTGTGCTCCCCGATGTTCCTGTGGGCCTCGTGGAGCTTGAAGGCCATCTTGATGGAAGCGGCAAGCACGGTGATGCCGCTGTTTTTTACGACATAGCCGTAGGATGTTATTTTTTCCGTTTTTTCGACGATTTCCTTTTCCGTGTGGGATGACAGGAAGAGCACCGGCACATCGTAGACCTTCAGGATTTCCCGGGCGGCCTCGGTGCCGTCCATGCCGCCGCCCAGGTCAATATCCATGAGGATGAGGTCTATGGTTTGTTCATGGCTGCGGAACAGGTCGATGGCCTCTTCGCCGCTCAGGACATGAATGACATTGTAACCTTCATGTTCGAGGGTCCTGGCTTGGGATATGCCGGTAATGGCTTCGTCTTCGACAATGAGTATGGTCTGTACTGGGTCCATAGGCTATAGATAGTATCGGAATAAAGCGGTGTTTTATAAAGATATACGATGACAGGATGCAAAGGTCTTCGCCGTAGCGGCCGCATCAAGGTGGCGATGATGGAACGACATGGCAGCGGGGATTTATTATTGACAGATTTGCGACATCCCCCGCTTATTCTCTGGACATTGGAAATTATTGAACATGGGTATCTGCATTAAAAATAGCGGGGCCGTTCCGGCGGCGCTCCTGGCTCTCGCGCTGGTCCTGGGAGGGGCTGTCCCGTCCCGGGCTGCCCTTATCAGGGAATACCGTTTCTTTACCGCGGAGCTGCACACGAAGGAAAAAAGGCTCGCCCTCATAGCCCTGCGCAGGTTCCGGATGAACGGGTCGGAGCATTACCTTGCCGTGGACCCGGAGACGCTGCGGACCGAGATCGTTCCCGTGGGCAAATATCTTATTTTAAAGAAGAGATTGAACGATATCCTGGGGCGGCGGAAGGGGTTTGCCTACTCCAGGGCCATCCGTTTTGCCGGGCAGAACTCATGGCGCCTGCAGAACGCGGGAATCACCCATATCCCGGGAAGCGACAGGGACGTATACTGCACCGTGGACCTCTGCCCCACGGGGCTTCCCCTGGACCGCGCCATGTTTAACAGGCTTGTGAGGGACTACGGCCCTTACCATCGGCCGGTGCCGGTGGCCCTGGCCGTGAGCGGCCTGTGGATTGAGAAACATCCCGGGGACCTGCTATGGCTTTGCGGCCTCGCCCGGCGCAATGACCTAGCCGTGACCTGGGTCAACCATACCTATCATCACCGGTACAAGAAGCGGGCCCCCCTGTGGAAGAATTTTCTCCTCGACGTGGGGAGCAAGCTCGATGAAGAGGTGATGCGGAACGAGATCACGATGCTGGAATCGGGTCTGGTGCCGTCTGTCTTTTTCCGTTTTCCGGGACTGGTTTCCAATAAAGCTCTTTTTAACGGGGTTGCCGGGTACGGCCTCATCCCGCTGGGGAGCGACGCCTGGCTCGGCAAGAAGCAATGGCCCGCCGGCGGCAGCATCATCCTGGTCCACGCCAACGGCCAGGAGCCGGTGGGCATCAAGCGGTTCCTCTGGATCCTCGATTCTAAAAGAAAGGAGATCGCAGCGGGACAGTGGGTTTTCGGCGATCTCCACGACGGCCTCCGTCGGGCCATGAAAATGTATTGACACAGAAATGTATATTATATGCGATAAGCGGGGCGCAAGGCGCCCCGCTTATCGCATATAATAAAAGAAGAGAATTAGCCTATGGAACTCCCATCATCATACGATCCGAAACAGACCGAGGAAAAATGGTACCGCCTCTGGGAAGAGGGAAAATACTTTCACGCCCGGGAAGATGACGGCAAGGAGCCCTACTGCATCGTCATCCCGCCGCCCAACGTCACCGGCACCCTCCATATCGGCCACGCCCTGAACAACACCCTCCAGGACATCCTCACCCGGTGGCAGCGGATGATGGGCAAGTCCGCCCTCTGGATGCCCGGCATGGACCATGCCGGGATCGCCACGCAGAACGTGGTGGAGCGTCTGTTAAAAGAAGAAGGGAAGACCAAGGACGACCTGGGCCGCGAGGCCTTTGAAAAGCGGGTCTGGCAATGGAAGGAGCACTCCGGCGGCCAGATCCAGAACCAGCTGCGTCGCCTCGGCTGCTCCTGCGACTGGGAGCGCGAGCGCTTCACCCTGGACAAGGGCCTTTCCCGGGCGGTGCACACGGTCTTCGCCACGCTGTACAAAGAAGGCCTCGTCTACCAGGGCTACCGCATCATCAACTGGTGCCCCCGGTGCGAGACCGCCCTGTCCGACATCGAGACCGAGTACCAGGAGCTGGAGGGACACCTCTGGCACATCAAGTACCCGATGGCCGACTCCAATGACTTCATCGTGGTGGCCACTACCCGGCCCGAGACCATGCTGGGCGACACCGGCGTGGCGGTGAACCCGGACGACGAGCGCTACAAGGACATGGTAGGGAAGATGGTGGTGCTTCCCCTCATGGACCGCCGGATACCCATTTTCGCGGACCACTTCGTGGACAAGGAGTTCGGCACCGGCCTGGTGAAGGTGACCCCGGCCCACGACCCCAATGACTTCGACATGGGCAAGCGCCACGGCCTGGAGGAGATCAACATCCTCGACAAGAACGGATTCATCAACGAGAACGGCGGCCCCTACAGGGGACTGTCGCGCTTCGACGCGCGCAAGAAAGTGGTGGAGGACCTGGAGAAGCAGGGCCTCCTCGTCAAGATAGAGAAGCACATGCACGCCGTGGGGCACTGCTACCGGTGCCGCACCATCATCGAGCCGTACCTGTCCAAGCAGTGGTTCGTGAAGATCAAGCCCCTGGCGGACGCCGGCATCCAGGCCGTGGAGGACGGCCGCATCCGCTTCGTGCCGAAGAACTGGGAAAAGACCTATTTCGAGTGGATGCGCAACATCAGGGACTGGTGCATCTCGCGTCAGCTCTGGTGGGGCCACCGGATACCGGCCTTCTACTGCGACGACTGCGGCCACATCACCGTGCAGGTGGACGACCCGACGGAGTGCGAGAAGTGCAAGTCGAAGAAGATCAGGCAGGACGAGGATGTCCTGGACACCTGGTTCTCCTCCGGCCTCTGGCCCTTTTCAACGCTGGGCTGGCCCGACAAGACCCCGGCCCTCGAGAAGTACTATCCCACGAGCGTCCTCGTCACCGCCTTTGACATCATCTTCTTCTGGGTGGCGCGGATGATCATGATGGGCCTGAAGTTCATGGGAGACGTTCCCTTCCGCGACGTCTACATACACGCCCTGATACGGGACGAGCACGGCGCCAAGATGAGCAAGTCCCGGGGCAACGTCATCGACCCGATCGTGATGATGGACCAGTACGGGACCGACGCCCTCCGCTTCACCCTGGCGATGCTGGCGGCCCAGGGCCGCGACATCATCCTCTCGGAAAAGCGGATCGAGGGATACCGCACCTTCTGCAACAAGATCTGGAACGCCACGCGCTTCATCATGATGAACCTGGGGGGCGATTTCAAGGAGCGGGACCTGGTCACCGACGAGCTCGAGGTCTTCGACCGGTGGATCCTGCACCGGCTGAACGAGGCGATCCGCGAGGTCCAGCGCGGCTTCGAGGAGTACAAGTTCAACGACGCGGCCCACGGGGTCTACGCCTTCTGGTGGCACGAGGTCTGCGACTGGTATATCGAGCTCACCAAGCAGCGCCTCTATGACAAGGAGGGAGGGTCGGCGAAAAGCTCCGACACGGCCCGGCAGGTGCTCTTTTACGTGCTGAAGAGATCGATGCAGCTCATGCATCCCTTCATGCCCTTTATCACGGAGGAGATCTGGGACAAGATCAAGGGGCCGAAGGACGGCCTCATCCTGGTGTCGCAGTGGCCCGCGCCGCGTCCCGAGTTCGATTTCACCTCCGAATCGGAGGAGACCCGTATCTTCCAGGAGATCGTCTACTGGATCAGGAACATCCGGGGCGAAATGAACGTGCCCCCCGACAAGAAGGCCCCGGTGGTGTTCAAGACCGCCAGCGAATCGGCAGCCGCGATCATAAAGAGGGAAGGGATGCACATCAAGGCCCTGGCCAAGGTTGACGCCATCGCGATGGACCCGGCCTACGCACCCTCCGGCACCGACGCCTCCGCCGTCATGAACGACATCGAGATATTCATCCCCCTGAAGGGGCTCATCGATTTCGAGAAGGAGCGCGCCCGCATCGACAAGGAGATCGCCCGGGCCCGGACCGAGCTGGACAAGATCGAGAAGAAGCTGGCCAACGAGAACTTCACCGGCAAGGCGCCGGCGGAGGTCATCGAGAACGAGAAGTCGAAGCGCGCCGGCTTCGCCGAGATACTCGGGAAGTTAGAGGCGAGCCGGGCGAAACTGGGCTAGTAATTTTCAACGCGGTCGATTCATCAGCGAGCAGGCGACACGGAGGTCGCCGATTCCGCCGTGGTTCAACAGGCTCACCAACCGTCTAAACTTAATGTGTCAATAACGCCTCGGTTGCCGAGCGTAGTCGAGGCACGAGGCGGACGAGCAATGAATCGCCTCGCATCAAGAAATCAGCGTATCATTTCCTGCAGCCTTCGCCTTCCTGGCCCCAACCCATCACCCCCCCCGTACCCCGACGGGGGCGCGTATAAAATTACAGATAGTTTTCATCATGCGTCATCGCCGTTCATTCATCCTGGCCGACCGGGAATGGCGGAAATTATGGATGACGCACTTGCTTCATGGCGGATATTTCAGAATGAAGAAAGGGCCATGATGCTCAGTTTTACTCAATAATACTTAAAATTTTTTTGTAAATATTGCTGACTGCTGTTGTACTAATCCGCGGGTAGGCATTCTTTTCGACTTTTCAGGAATTCTACTCAATTTTCACAGTGCGCACGAAATTTTAAGCCTCTGTCCGGCGCTTTTTCTGACGGAAGGGGCTTAATTTGAGAGGGGGCAAATTCGGATAAAACTCATCGTGTCCCGCGGACCTATTCTTATGAGAATGCAATTTCCTAAAAAGTAAAAGTAAGATAAAGGCTCTGGGCCATTTCATCGGGGCTATCATCATGACGCCCTTTGTTTATCAATTATTTGAATAACTGTTATTTATAAATTTTTATTGACGTAATATGCCGTTCCAAACACCGTTATTATAAATCATCCGTATGGGAATGTGCCGCGATGAATGCTGGAAGGGTCTTGTCGTCATTGAGAGAGGGAATCGTTCCTCCCCCTGGTGAAGTGCCTGAACCGGTGTTGAAGGCCGTCGCGCGGGCCGTCAGCCTCCGGGGAAGAATCTCATCCCTCACCACGGTTGAACGAACCTTCGCCGCGTTGTACCATGAAAAGACCGATAGGGTCCCGGTGACGCCTCTCGTATGTTCGGCGGCCCGCGCCATTAAGGGCATCACCTTTCCTGACCTTTCCCTCAACGGGGAAGCGGCGGCCGATGTGTTCTATTCCGGCTTCGAGTTCATCGGGGGCGATCTGATCGTTCTCATGCTCGATCTTTCGGTCGAGGCGGCCGATTTCGGGCAGGCGATGATTTATCCTGACGATTCAACCGCGCGGCCCGATTACAGGAAACCCCTCATAAAAACCCCGGACGATTATGGAAAATTAAAACCGCTGGGAGACGGTGACTGGCGGCGCATGGGGGAGTTCCTGAAATTGTGCCATATCATGGTGCGGCGTGTCGGTATGCGGGGCCTCGTGGGAGGGTTCGTGTTCGGTCCCGCGGGGGTGCTCAGCATGCTCAGGGGCGCGGAACAGTTCTTCCGGGATTGCGTGCGGTATCCCGACAAAGTGCAGAAGGCCTGCGAAGCGGTGACCGAAACCCTGGTGCGGTACGCCGAGGCACAGTGCGACGCGGGGATACCGGCGGTGGCTATAGACACGCTCTATGCCGGTGAAAACGGACTGCCGCGGGAAATCTGGGAGCGCATCGAAGGCCCGTGTGCCCGGGAGATAAGCAGGGCAATCAGGCGGAAGAAGTGCTTTGTCGGCGTACACAACTGCGGTCACGGCCCCTATGCGGATCTTATGCTGAAATGGATGGAGCCGCACGTGATGAGCATCGCCCATCTACCCCATGACTGCGCCACGGACGCTGATTTGAAACGACGCTATGGCGATCGGACCACGATCATCGGGTATATTCCCACGCAGCTTCTGATACACGGCACGCCGGAACAGGTAATGGATGCGTGTAAAAGACAGATTGACGTATTGGGGAAGGATGGAGGCTATATCCTCGCTCCGGGATGCGAATATCCCCCCAATATTCCCCTCACGAACGCGTTCGCTATGATGGAAGCGGCCCGCCGTTTCGGCTGATACTACTCCAGGAAAACCGGCAATGAAAAAAGATACCGCATCTGTTATGACAGGCATTGACGAGGCGCTCCTTGCCCATGACGCGCCGGCGATTCGCGGCGTGATCCTTCTGGCTAAACGTCAGGGCATCCCGGCAGAGAAAGCCCGGGACGCGCTCATATGCGCGATGGATTCCGCGAGATGCGGCCTGTCCGGGAAAAGGATTTCCCTGCCGGAATTTTTGCTTGTCATCGATACGTTCCGGGCGGGAGCGAAACAGCTGCGGATATCGTATCCCGGGATGCGGAGCCCGAAAGGGACCACGAAAATCGCCATCGGCGTGGTGGAAGGGGACGTCCATGATATGGGAAAGAATATCGTCGCCGCGGTGTTGGAGGCCCGAGGGTACCCGGTGATAGACATGGGCAGGGAAGTCGGTTTGCGAGCGATCCAGGCCGTCATTCAGAGAGATAAACCGGCCGTTATCGCCCTCTCTTCCATGATGTCCACCTGTCTCGACACTATGAAGGATATAATACGTGGGGTGAAGTCCGCGCATCCCCGGGTGATGATAATCGTCGGCGGGGCCGCTCTTGACGGGGATATGGCGCTTGTCATGGGGGCAGATGGTTACGCCGACAGCGCGATCACCGCTCCGGACGAAATCAGGCGCCTGCTCGGTGCACAATGATAAGGGCTTTTCAATTCCGCGCTGATCCGCTAAGAAAACCGCGATGGATAAGACTTTCGAATTCATCTTTACGATAACCGACGATCTCCTGGGCAGGATCGCGTTGCGGATGGGATACCCCTCCGGCAGCAGAATCGATGACGCCGCCGAAGAGCGCATCGTGCGCGCCTGCGACGGACTTCGAGAAATAATCGATCCCCGGGTACGGTGCGAATACGATCCCGTTGCCGCGGTGGATCATCAGGCGATTCGCGGCGAACATGTCACGATATCCAGCGCGAAGCTGGCGGGCATGGCCCGCGGCACCGGTCCAGATGTTCTCATCTGCTTTGCCATGACCCTCGGCGGCGCGGTCGACCGGGAGATCGAAAGGCGGCTGCGCGTATCCCTCAATGATGCCTTCATCGCCGATGCCGCCGCCTCGGCGCTTTTGGAACGCTTCGCCGGGGATTTCGAACGGTTCCTGCGCGACGAGGCACGGGAAGGGGGCTGCGTCCTGTCGGCGCGCTTCAGCCCCGGGTACTGCGACTGGGATCTTGCGGAAGGGCAGGAGGAGCTGTTCGCGTTTCTCGATCCCGGATCGATCGGCATCGTCAAGAACCATGCCTCGGCTATGATGCCGGAGAAATCCATCACCGGGTTGATGCTCAGAGCCCGCAGGTTGAAACACCTCACACCATGCCCTCAGTGCCCTGAAACGGGGTGCCAGTACAGGCGGATGATCCTGCCGTAAAACGATCCCTGACCGCGATTGCCTCCGGGGCGCCCCCGTGGTTGCGTGCAAAGGAGCCGTCGATGAATCCACACAGGCGGGCATATCGTTCCCTATCGAGCATGATCGTAAGCATCCTTCTGCTGAGAATGCAATTTCCTAAAAAGTGAGTTACTTCCCACAGCCCTCGCCCTTCTCCGCGATGCGCTCGGCGAGCCTTCGCTTCCTCCTCTCCTGGGCCTCGCAGTTGCGCCGCACCTCGTCGGGCGTTGTGAACTCGATAGGCGGCACCCCGGCCGGCTTCAGCTTATCATCGAGGGCCACGAAGGTGAGATAGGCCGACGCCGTATGGCGCACCGCGCCGGTGATGAAGTTCTCGGCCTCCACCCGCACGCCGATCTCCATGGACGTCTTTCCCACGAAATTGATGGCCGCCGTCAGGCGCAGCAGGTCTCCCACGAATACCGGGCTGTGGAAATCGAGGCGGTCGATGGAGGCCGTGACCACGTTCCTGCCGGTGTGGCGGGCGCCCACGATCCCGGCGGTGTTGTCGATGAGCTTCATGATGGAGCCGCCGTGGACGTTGCCGGCGAGGTTCGCTTCCTGGTGGGTCATGTGCTGCACTATGGTTATGCTCGAATCGCTGACTTTTTTCATTGGTATCCTCCCTTAACGGCAGCACGTGCCAGAATTTGAACACAGCTTCGTGTTCTCGACCTGGAGGGTCGTGTGCCGTATCCCGTATTTGTTCTCCAGCATGGTGTTGACGCTCTGTATGATGACGTCGGTATCGCCCCCGCCGCCACTGTCCGAAACGCAGATATGGCATGACAGGAACACTTCCGTCGAGTTTATGGACCAGATATGAAGGCCGTGGACGCTCCCCACGGCGGCAATGGCCTGGATGGCGCGGTACACCTCGTCCGCGTCTATATGAGCCGGCGTTCCCTGCAGGAAGATCCTCATCGAGTCCCGGATGATGGAAAAGGAGCTTCCGGCGATCATGAACACGATCACCAGGCTGATGACGAGGTCCGCCAGGACCAGGCCGGTGAAGTATAGTATGACGGCCGCGCCGATGACCGCCACGGACGAGACGGTGTCGTAGAGGAGGTGCAGGAAGGCCGCCTTCATGTTCAGGGTCCGGTGCCGGTCCCGCATCAGCAGGAGCATGGAAAAGAGATTGCCCGCCAGGCCGATGAACGCCACCGGGACCATGACTTTCAGGTCGATGGGGACCGGGTTGATGTAGCGCGCCACGGCCTCGTACACGATGTAAAGGCCTATGCCGAGGAGCGACAGGGCGTTCACCAGGGCCACGGCCACTTCGAAGCGCTTCAGGCCGAAAGAGAATTTCTTGTCCGGGCCCTTCTCCGACACCCTTTCGCCGGCGTAGCCCATGATGAGGGAAAGGACGTCGGAGAGGTTGTGGCCGGCGTCGGATATCAGGGCAAGGCTGCCGGAGAGGAGCCCGCCGACGTACTCGGCGGCCGTGATGATCATGTTGAAGATGATCACCAGGACGAGCCTGCCTCCCCGCGCCCCATGGCCGTGATCGTGGCCTTCATGGTGATGGCCGGCATGATGATGTTCAGCGCTCTGTTCTTTCATTTATTTCTGCCCGTCATTCGCTTATATGCTCGAAGCCCTGGTTGAAGATCTGCTTCACGTGGTCGTCGTCCAGGGAATAGCAGATCGACCTGCCGTCGCGCCGGTACCGGACCAGGCGCGCCTGCTTGAGGATCCGCAGCTGGTGGGATATGGCCGACTGGTTCATCTCCAGGATCGAGGTGATGTCGTGCACGCACAGGTCGGACCGGGACAGGAGGTACAGGATCTTGATCCTGGTGACATCGCCGAAGACCTTGAAGAACTCTGATAGCGTGGCAAGCGTCGCCTCGCCGGGGAGCGCGGTCTTGAGCTTTTTTTCATCGCTCGATTTCAGTCCCTGCCGCGCGGCGCTCTGTCCAGCCCTGTTCATGGGTTTACCCTTAATTATATAATATATGAACATATAATCATATATACATATATAGTCAAGTAAAAATGAGGAAAAGCATCAGAAAAAGAATCATTGGAAGCTCTTTACGGATCCGTTTTTTATGAGTGAATTTCAACTTGACAGATAACATCACCACCAAAATCATAATAGGATCCATCTAAAAATCAATGATCGCTCTGTTTGGAAAAGGGGGTATGCGTTGTTCAATAATTTCCCGCACAGTTTGAAAATCAAGACCGTTTTTCCTTTCCTGTTCGCCGTTCTGTTGGGCATTCCATCAATCACTTCCTGCGATAAAAAGGAAAACAACGACAAGGCGGGGACGGGTCTCCTTGCCCTGGCGCTTAACAACGCAGGCGTGTATGCGGCAGGTTTCAGCACGAACAGCTCCGGGGTCATGGCGGCAGGGTATTGGAAGAACGGGGTTTGGAATGAATTGACGCCCCTTGATGCGACGAAACACTCAGCCCTGAACTCGATAGTAGTGACGCAGGATACGGTTTATGCAGGCGGATACTCAAGATATGGCAGTGACGTGTGGGTATCCGGGTACTGGAAAAACGGTGATTGGAACTGGCTCATGCCTCTTGACACGGCCCACGGTTCTCAAGTCATTACGATGGTTATTTTAAATGGGGACATGTACGCTGGAGGCGAAAGCACCAATATGTTCGATATTACAAATGCCGGGTATTGGAAAAATAACGACTGGATCGGGCTTCCTGCGATTGCAAGCAATACAAATTTTTCCTCGGTTTCTGCCATGGTGGTATCAGGGGATGATGTCTATGCTGCAGGAAGGAGTGTTTACGTGACTCCACCGCCTCCTGCATTGCCAGCCGCCTACCTGGGGATACCCTGCATCTGGAAAAACGGGACCCTGATTACTTTACCCGCACTGAAGCCGACAGATGCCGGGGAAGTTCGTTCTCTGGCGATATCCGGGAAAAATATCCATGCCTGTGGAATGAGCACCGAAGCACAATGGACTCCCGTGTACTGGCTTAATGGCTTTGTGACCGCCCTTCCGGTCCTTGATGCCGCATTGGGCGGCATGGCCTTGACCATTGCCCTGTCCGGAAACGATGTGTATATCGGCGGAAAATGCAACACCGCCGCCTCCTCGGCTCTTCCCGGGTACTGGGAGAACGGGGCATGGAACCCGCTGCCGCCGCTTGATGCGACCCGGGAATCGCGGGTCCTGTCAATTGTGGTGGAAGGGAACACGGTGTATGCCGGCGGTTATTGTGAGAACAGCTCGGGAGTCAAGATTGCCGGATACTGGATAAACGGGACATGGACCCCGCTGCCTTCCCTCGATAATAACCGGAACTCGCAGGTGAATAGCCTTGTCGTGAAATGACTGGGCCGGGGATACAAGGCTCTGTAGAAATAATCTCTGAGTTTCATACTCGATAAATTATAAGATACGGGCAGGCTTGAGGAACTCCAAAATCATTAACAAGGAGTGATAGTTATGGAAAATCATTCAACAATTTACATCTCATGCCCCCAGTGCGGGAAATCAGGCCTCCTTGTCGAGAGGCAGGGCAAGTATTTTTGCGCCAATTGTATGTTCGATTATCTAACACTGAAGGACGATCGGGGCAGGCTGGATGATGTATTGATCGAAACCATGAAGCAGAAAGGCTTCGGACCGATATTCGCCTCCGCGCTCCACCAGCGGGTGACCCTGGCGACGCCGGTCGACGCCAACAACCATATCCAGGAGCTGGCGCAAAAAAACAACATCGATCTCTACCAGGGCCACGGGCTTTTCGTGAAAGTGATCGAATGGCTCCTCAAGCTCTTCAAGCGGTAGAGATACCACCGGGCTGAAATCCTCAATAATTGATCGCAGCGCGCCCTGAACATCGTGCGTCAGAATCAGCTTATCTTAACGTATTTGTATCACTACCGCGCCGGCCGGGAGCAGGGGGTGTGATCAGAACGTCAGTATAAAAAGGTACGATAAAGCAGCGGCGGGAACGCCGGTGGCGCCACGCGCTCCCGCCGGCGTGATGATTACTTGATTATCTTTCCGAAAGGAGCGAAGGAGGGAGAGCTGCCGTCGTCCCATTTGACAATGGCGCCGTTCGGCTTAACCTCTACCACGGTGCCGCTGTAGAATTTGGCCCCGGCCCAGACCGCAAGCACCTTGTCGCCCTTGGCGAGCTTGGGCTTCGCCGGGATTTCCTTTATCTGGTCCGCGGTGACGGTTCCCTTCGTTCCGTCTGCATAGTCGACATCGTACTTGTCCCCGTTGACGGCTTTGATCTTCGCCAGGTAATAGTTGTCATCGGTCCATTTCGCCGCCACGGTCATTCCCTTGGCGAACTTTGACGCAGCTTCGCAATTATGCGCGGCCATTGCAGATACGAGAAACATGATAGCTGAAACGGCCGCCAGTGACACCTTGATTTTTTTCATTAGACTCTCCTTGTATTAATATTTTTTATATGCAGGGTCATTGTCCATTGACTCTGAATCAGTTTCTTGAATTGATGTGTTTCCATTGAAGAGAGACTCAGTATATCCGAAAGAAGTAAAAAAGCGAGAATGCATTTCACCGGTGCCTTTATGGTTGATCGTGAGAAAGGATTTTATCGTCAATAATAACTTTGTCAAGCCATAATTGAATAAAGTGTCGTCCATAAGCGGCCTTGTGATTGCTGTTATCTCCGGGCGATAAAGTTATTACAAAATTACTGGTAGACTTCTCAGAAATACAGTTAATCGCTATCTTGCTTGTCATCGCGAGTGAAGCGAAGCGCCCCTCGACTGGGCTCGGGGACCATCCGGTCAACGACGGTTGCCGAGCGAAGCGTTGCAGTGAGCCTGTCGAACTGTCGAGGCATGCTTCGTCGCTGTGCTCCTCGCAATGACAAACATGGTTATTATTTCATATTAATGAGATGGCTTCTAATAAAAATACCGAATATGGAACTGTCATTTCGACGAATCCCGGTATTCCGGGATGGGTGTGAAATCTTGACGTGCTATGAATATTCCATAAAAGTATTGATAATCCCGGACGCTTTGTGTAGATTGTCCCCTCCAAACGATCGGCAAACACCAATGAAAAAGAAATCGATTCAATTCGTCGCGGCAATAACCCTTGCCGTCGTTATCGCGGGGGATGTTTTCGCAAAGCCGAAGGCTATCCGAAAGAAGCCGGCCAGGCCCCGCAACCGGGTCGCCGTGGTCCAGAGCAGGTACGATGACGTGGACAAGGTGCTGACCTCCTTTCGGATACCCCACGATCTCCTGGTGTACCGCGACCTGGAACGGCCGGAAAAAATCGCGCCCTACCGGGCCCTCTTCGTGCCCAGCGGCGTCGATTACCCGATCGAGGAGATGCTGGACGTCTATGCCAATAATTTCAGGTTCAAATCCGTGGCGCTGAAGCCGGATTTTTACGAGGTGGACAAGGAGAAGGTCGCGCGCTCCCTCAGGCGCTTCGTGAAGAGGGGCGGCTCCGCGTACTTCTCGGGTTATTCATACGAGTATGTCCAGAAGGCCTTTGACATGCTGGAATATTTCGATAACTTCCCCTACATGGGCATGCCGGCGCGGATCGAGGCGTCGGTCTATAACGATCTCGCGCGTTTCAGCACGAAAAAGAGGATGGCCCTCTACATGGACCATGCCGGGTGGATAGCCCTGCGCGGCGTGGACGACGCGGAGGTGATCGCCTTTGCCGCCTTCGACACGCCCCGCGGCGTCCGCTCCGGCCCCGTGAGCTTCCTGGCCCGGCGGGGGAGCGGCGAGCTCCTCTACACGAGCTATGACAGCACCGTGTTCAGCGATTTCCGGCGTTTCAACATCTACCGTGTCGCCGGTGCCCATTTGCTGGAGAGGCTCGAGGACGAGGCGGGACGGTGGAGCCAGACCGTCAGCGGCAGGATCGCCAACGCCATTCATGACGGCGAATACGCCGAGACCCACCGGGTCGACCTTGAGAAGGGGAGCAACACTATATACTTTTATTCGGAAAAGGAGTTCTACCAGATCGACATCGTCGACCGCGGCCTGTCGCTGATCGAGTCGAGGGACCTGCCGTTGAGGGAGCAGATCTTCACGGTGAAGTCAGCGGGCCGCGATCACTGCTATATCAGGCTCTACCCCTACGGGAGCGACCGCTTCGGCATGTACGCCGTCGTTTCCGCATCGGGGCGGAGGATCATCCCCTATCTCTATTACGTGCTGGCCGTTCTCGGCGTCGCCGCGGCGGTCTGTCTTCTCTTTTTGGCGTACCCCGTCCTGTTCAGGAAGGGGTATACGGGCCGCAGCCGCCTCTGAGGGCTCATTTCCTGCCGGTCTTGTCGATGAATGAAATGAACTCGCGGTAGAACTCCTGGAATTCGTCGTTTTTCCGGAGCTCCCGGAGATTGGGCTGCCTGCCGTTCATGATGTCGTGCATGTGCCGGGTCAGCACGTAGAGGGGGCCCGAGATCCGGTTCGTGAGGCGGATCAGGTAGATGAAGAGGCCGAAGCCGAGGAGCACGCCGGTGAGGATCATCACCGTGAACAGGGCCCGGTTCATGTTCAGGATCCGCTTCAGCTGCTCCATGTTGGTGTGCATCACGGCGATGGTCTCGAGGTGGTCTTCGATCATCCGGTCATGGTCGCGGTCCGCCATGGTTTCGCGCTTCAGGCCCGCCGACGCGATGAGGACCTCGATGGTCTTCTTGTCCTTTTCGATGGACCTGTTGAGATCGTTGATGGTGGCCTGTATCTGACGGTTGTTGTCCGTGGATATGACACCCGTGACGGCAATGACGAGGATGAAGGTGATGATGATTATCCCGATTATGCGGAAGGTGGTCTTCAGCTGGAAATTTTTATCGATGATGTTTTTTCGTCTCGCCATGGCCCGGCCCACTCCTGGATGGATTGTGCCCGTCCGGCAGCCGGCCCGAGGGGAGCGCCGGTTTGGGGCGGGAATAAACCGTTGAAGTCTGCGGTCCGGCAAGGCGCCCTGTCAAGCAGAAATAGATTTACAGCGGCAATCCAAGAAAAGTTGTTGCATTCAGGCCGGAACTTTAAAAGAGTACTACAATAAACTTGTTGCGAATCCGGTTTTTTTAATCGGGGTCAAGGGGCTAAGCCCCTTGCAAGCCCCTGTAGGGGCATCACCTGCGAGCGCGAGACGCAGTTTCGCAACAAGTTTAAAAATTCGGAGCCAGGGAATGGGAAGAGTGATATCGGTCTCCAACCAGAAGGGGGGAGTGGGAAAAACGACGACAACGGTCAACGTGGCGTCTTTCATCGCCGATCGGGCGCGGCGCGTCCTGATCATCGACATCGACCCGCAGGCGAACGCCGGGTACGGCGTCGGCGTCAACGCGGGCGAGAGCGAGCGCACCATATATGAAGTGCTCATCGGCTCGGTGCCGATCAGGGACGCCATCGTCAAGACCGGCATGGAAAACCTGGACCTTATCCCGTCGAACATCCATCTCGCCGGGGCCCAGATGGACCTGATGGACGTCGACGGAAAGGAGTTCATACTCCGCAGGGCCATGGAGGAGATACGGAGGGATTACGATTACGTGTTCGTCGACTGTCCGCCCTCACTGGGGATCCTCACGCTGAACAGCCTCGTGGCGGCCGATTCGGTGATGATCCCGCTGCAGTGCGAATACTACGCGCTGGAGGGACTGAGCCAGCTTCTCAGGATCATCGCCATGGTGCAGGAGAACCTGAACAAAGGCCTCTCCATCGAGGGAGTGGTCCTCACGATGTACGATTCGCGGACGAACCTGTCGCAACAGGTCGTGTCCGACGTGCGGGAATATTTTTCAAACAAGGTTTTTAAAACCATCATACCGAGGAACGTGCGCCTTTCGGAAGCCCCCTCCTTCGGGAAGCCCATAGGCTTTTACGACAGGGGAAGCATAGGCAGCGTTACCTACGAGAACTTAGCAGACGAGGTCTTGAAGAATGGCTAAAAAGGTTCTGGGCAAAGGTCTGTCCGCGATCATAACGTCGTCGCCAACGCCGGTGGAGACCCTGGAAAAGGGGATCGTCCAGAATGCGGAGCTCATCGTCGAGCTGGACGCGGACGCGGTCCTTCCCAACCCGGACCAGCCGCGGGCCGTCTTCGACGAGCTGGAGATCAAGGGCCTGGCCGCGTCCATACAGGCGGTGGGACTCCTCCAGCCGATCATCGTGCGCCGGTCGGAGAACAATTACTACGTGGTGGCCGGGGAACGGCGCCTCAGGGCGGTCAAGCACGCCGGCTTGAAGAAGATCCGGGCCATCGTGATCGAGGCTGACGAGGTGAAGAACCTCACCCTGGCCCTCACCGAGAACATCCAGCGCACCAACCTGAACCCCATCGAGGAGGCCGAGGCCTACAAGGTCCTCATCAACCGGTTCAGCCTCAAGCAGCAGGATATCGCGGTCCAGGTGGGCAAGGAGCGGGCCACCATCGCCAACACGCTGCGCCTGCTGCAGCTGCCCGCCGAGATACAGGAGTCGTTGTCGTCGGGCGAGATCAGCACCGGTCACGCCAAGGTGCTCCTGTCCGTGAGCGGCGGGCGGCAGATGGAGCTGTACCGGGAGATCCTCAACAAGTCGGTGTCGGTCCGCGCCCTTGAGCAGCTGGTGCAGGAGGGCGACAAAAAGCAGAAGCAGGGCAAGAAGAAGCCCTCCAAGGACGCCCATATCAGGAAGGTGGAAGAGGATCTGGTGTCGATATTCGGCACCAAGGTGGAGATAAAACACGCCTCCGGCAGGGGGAAAATAGAAATCAGCTATTATTCCCTGGACGATTTTGACCGGATCATGGACCTCATCAAGAAATAATCTTGACTGGGGCGCGGCGCGCGGGGTATTTTTAGTTTAAACGCATTCATGGAGTTTGCGGCATGAACCGCGATGACGGGGCACGACAATATTTCGAGAAGCTGAAGATTATCGAGAAGTTCTGCAAGGGCGACATTGAGAAAGCCAGGCAGATCATGAAGGGCGAATACACGGATATCGTCGTCATCAAGGGGCGATTCAAGGACGGCGAGGACGAGAACTTCGGGCTCTTCATCGTCATGGTCGGCCGCCTGACCCGCACCGTGGTGTTCTCCAAATCGGTGGTGTCCCATACCGCATCGGTGTTCCACCACAAGCCCTTCGATTCATGGAAGTCATTCCTGGTCAAGCTGGAAAAGGAGATCAGCGAGGCCGACATCGACAGGGAAAAAATGCAGACCATCGACGGCGTCCTTGAACGGCTGGCGGAGCTCAAGTTCTTTTCCAGCCTCTTCGGGTGGGTCGACACCAACGATATCATGAACCTGACCGGTAAATTCCAGAAGATCATCAACAGCGTCCTCGATATCGAGGATTCCCGCGTGGTCCTCGACTACGAGAACATCACTTCCCTGGTGCTCTACGAGGAGCGGGGGATCAAGCCCCTGTGACGGGACGGCGCCATCCCCCGGGGAAATGGGGGGCGGCTTGCCGCGGAATTACCGCACCCTGAACCGATACCTTTTATCCACCGAACTGCCCCTGCTGAAATGGGCGCGCACCTCGTAAACACCCGGCTCAAGCCGCAGGTTGGAAAAGGTCATCTGGCCGTTCTTGGCGCTGTAGGTCCACTGGTATGACTGGTATCGTCCGTCTCCGTCCGTGGCCTTTGATACGTCGATCCAGCAGTTGCGGTATTCAGGCATGTTCCGGTAATACACGATGACGGGGTCAGACGCGCCGTATATGCCCTTGCCGGTCCAGAGGACGGTTTTTTTCGCGGCGTCGTTTCCGGCCGGCTTTTCCCTGTCAGCCGCCTTTTCTTTCTTTGTGTCTTTTTTATCCTTATCCTTCTGTTTATCGGCTTCAACAGGCTTGTCCTTGTTCTTCTGGTAGTCCTCTTCCATCTTCCTGAGGTCCGCCTCGCTTGTTCCGTCGAGGTCCTCCACCGGTTCGATCCTGGCGAAGCGGCGGAATTCCCTTTTCTCCTCGGCGCTGACCGGCCGCGTGGTGACGGCTCCCTTGACGACCGCCGCCGTTCCTTTGGGGACCTCTTTTTCCTCCGCGGCCTCCCTGCCGGCTTCGATCTTCCGGACCGCCACGGTGCCTTCGTTCACGGCCACGACGGAGCGGTTTTTATCGGCGGTCACGCTGAACTCGGTGCCCCGTACGGCGGCCAGGGACGTTTTCGTGTAGACCTTGAAGGTCGATTCCTTGCCGAGGTGGCGCACCCGGGTGAACATCCTGCCCTGTTCGAGGTTGAGCTGTTTGTCCCCAGGGAAGAGGAGCTGCGACATGGCCAGGGTCGTGCTTGATTCGATCTTAATGACCGAGTCCTCGCCGAGCTGCACCACCAGCATCGAGTTGGGCCCGGTTTTCACCACGTCTCCCTGCTTCAGCTCCTCCTTGTGATGGATCGGCCGGGCCGGCTCGCCCGGGCGTTCAAGGGTAACCGTGCCGATGACGAAGGTGGTCATGGCGCGGGCCTCTGAATCTTTCCGCTCCTTTGAGCAGGCCGTGAACAGGGATGCGGACAGGCCGAGGAGAAGGCAGATATATATGGATAATCCGCAAGCTACAGTGGTGGATTTCATCGAATGTCTCCTTTGATGAGGGTAGTTGGGATAATCTATGTGAGGCGTATTAAATAATCAACATGATTTTTATTATCAGCGTGCCGTCAGGAGGGGGTTGGCCCCCTCCTGACGACGGCATTTATTTTGCAACGGGTCCTGAAACCTGGATCCGCGGAGTTCAGGAAAGCATGCTAATCAAACAAACTCATAGCATGTCTTTACATCCATGCCCGGCTCCAGCAGGGGGAACAGTTTTTCCATGGTCTTTCCCATATTATCCATATGGATTTTCAGGGCGTCCTTGTCCCTGTATTTTTCGTAAAAGAGTATGGCGTTCTCTTCGCCGCGGACCGTGTGGGGAATGTATTCGAGGCACCCCGGCTCGGCTTCCTTTAATTTCGGGACGATTTCTTTTAGGATGGCCTTGGCCTCATCCATTTTCCCTTCTTTCACCTTCAGCTTTGCGATAAGCGTTATCATGATGGTCTCCTTGAAGATTTTATTTTATGCAGGCGCGGTTACGTGACCGCGCTTCCCAGATCATGCCCTATGCGGATTTTCCCCCCGATAACATGATTGCTCACTATGACAGCGCCTCCGCGGCCGAGAGGCCCGCGCGGTATCCCGTGCTCCAGCATACCTGGAGGTTGTAGCCGCCGGTGGGGCCGTCGATGTCTATGATCTCGCCGGCGAAGTAGAGGTTTTCTATCAGCCGCGAGCCCATGGTGCGCATGTCGATCTCGTCCAGGGACACGCCGCCGGCCGTGATGATGGCCTTGTCGAAGCCTTCGATCCCGGCGACCGAGGCGCGCAGGTCCTTGAGGAGGGAGACGAGGGCCGCCCGCTCCTCCCGCGTGAGGTGGCTCACGCTTTTCTGCGGATCGATGCCGGAAAGCCTTACGATGACCGGGATGAGGGAGGCCGGCAGGAGGCGCCCCAGGCTGTTCTTGAAAAGGCGCGTCGGGTTCTCTGCGAAGTCGCGCCGGACCCGCTCGTCCAGGGCCTTCCGGTCCAGGGCCGGCTTCAGGTCGATGGCGAGCTCCAGGCGGGCCGGGAGCATCTCGCCGACGGCCCGGCTCAGGTCTATGATCACCGGGCCGCTCATGCCGTTGGACGTGAACAGGGCCTCGCCGAACTCCTCGCCCACGGTCTTCCCCTCATGGACCAGGCGGACCGTGACGTTGCGGAGGCTCAGGCCCTCGAGTTCGCCGATCCATTTTTCCTTGAGTATGACCGGCACCAGGGAGGGCCGCGGCTTCACCACGGTGTGGCCCAGGTCGCGGCAGAAATCGAGGCCCGCGCCGGTGGAGCCGGTGGCGGGATAGCTGAGGCCCCCGGTGCAGAGAATGTAACTCTTCGCCTCTATGGCGTGCTCTTCCGATTCGATTCTTTCAATGTGACTGTCGCCACGGATTATAGTTCTGATGTCGCATCCTCCCAGGACCTTCACGCCGTTTTCCTTCATGTACTCCTGGAGGACCCGGAGCACGTCCGCGGCGCTGTCCGACTCGGGAAAGACCCGGTTCCCCCGCTCGACCTTGACCGGGCACCCGCGGCCGGCGAAGAATTCCATTGCGTCGTCGATGCCGAAGCCGTGAAGAAGGGAGTGAAGGTACTTGCCTTTCCCGCCGAAGCGTGCCAGGAAGCTCCTGGCGTCCGCCGCGGCGTTGGTGATGTTGCATCGCCCCTTGCCGGTGATGAGGAGCTTCCTCCCGGGGCGCCGGTTCTTCTCAATGAGGACCGTGTCCGCCCCATGGGCAGCGGCCGTGCCGGCCGCCATCATCCCCGCAGGTCCCCCGCCGATCACGGCGATATCGCAGGTTATGGTGTGCATGGATTGCTATAGTATCCTGAAAAAATTCCTGGATAATTAATCGCTAAATTTTAGCGCGGGATTTTCCCCGTTCGAAGTTAAGCTTTAATCCCAGGGCCGTGCAAACCTTGATGAACGTGTGCATATTGCAATTAGCCCCGTTTTCTACCCTTGATAATTGTTGCTGGGTCACCTTGGCTTTTTTCGCCAACTCGGCCTGCGAAATGCCCAGTTTATTTCTCTCACTGGCTATTTTCACGGCCAGGTCTATTCTCTCTTTTTCCTCTATATATGCCTTGGCAAATTCAGGGTCTTTCATTTGTTCTTTCAGTTGCTTGCGAAACGTTTTCATGTTATTTGCTCCTCAATTTTTTCTCGTCGAATCGCCTTATAAAATCTTCGCGGTATTTAATTGATTTCCGAATCTCTGCTTCAGGAACCCTGTTTGTGCTCTTTGTGAAAGCATGAGTCAGAATTATAAAATTTCGATAACAGAAAAAGTATATGATCCTGATCTGGTCTCCGGACAATTTTATTCTGAGTTCGTGGATGCCATCCCCAAGAAGATCGGCGTAGGGTCGAGGAAGATTCGGACCGTGTGTCTCGAGCTGGTCCAGCCAGTTGAATATTTTAGCCCGGTTATTAATGCTTCGCGAATTGATGAATGCTTCAACAGGACATTTGCCGTCAGCCGTTTCATAGAAAATAATATTCCACTTCTTGCTCATTGAAACAGTGTACATCATTTATGATGTAATGTCAAGCAGTAATTATTAAATACATTGCCATGCATCTCCTTTCGGGTATCGTCTTTTCTACCAGCGTCACCCGGCCCGCCAGCTTTTTTTTGCAACGGAAAAAGGGGTTTGTTGTCTTTAATAAAAGGATATTTTACGTCTGTTACAAAACAATAAATACGGGTATAGATATGAAAAAGCTTTATGACACGGTGAATTCTTTACTCTGCTGGATCTTCATTGCCCTTGACACGGCCTTCTGGGGGACCCTGTCGCTCCTTTCGATTATTATCAGCCCTTCAGGCCATCTCTCGCACCAGTGCATGCGCTGGTGGTCCATTACCATATTATGGTTCTGCCGCATCAGGGTTTCCGTGGAAGGGCTTGAAAAAATCGACGCCTCCTCGGTGCAGATCTTCGCCGCCAATCATCAGAGCTTTTTCGACATCTGGGTCCTGAACAAGATCATTCCTGTCAGGTACGGATGGGTAATAAAAAAAGAAATCGGGCGGATTCCCTTTCTGGGGATGCACATGCGCATAAACGGTTATATCTCCATTGACCGCGGAGACAACGAACAGGCGCGGACCTCCATGGAGGAGGCGGCGCGGCAGGTCAGGGAAGGCAAGCGCATCATGATATTTCCCGAGGGGACCAGGAGCCTGGACGGCACGCTTCGGCCCTTCAAGAAAGGCCTCTTTCACCTGTGCAGGAAAACTTCGGTGCCCATAGTCCCCATAGTCATTTCGGGGACGGGGCCCATTCTCCGGCCCGGCTCCTTCATTATCCACAGCAGGCCCGTTTCGGTAAGAATCGGCGCGTCTCTCGATACGGCTGGCTATGGCGAGGAATCCCTGGAGAGCATGATGGCGGACCTGCGCTCCCGTATGACAGCCCTGCAGAAACAAGTGGCCTTGTAAAAGTGGTCATGGCAGGGGACCGTGCGGATCGTCGCCCGCTCCCGCAGGGAGTCAGGACAACCATGTACCCGCTGACAGTGAAAGTTTCCTCCTCGGGGCCATATCTGAAATATTGTGTATTGAATTGAAGGGCCCCTGTCCGGAGCTTTTCTTATGGAAAATGCTTGCTTTCATTCCCGAAGCGTGGTCCATGATGTACTGTAATAAGGAGGAATCCCATGACTACTGAACGAGAACGCCTGGTCGCTCCCTGCGGCATTGACTGCGCTAATTGTGAAGCATACACGTGCCGGGATGACCGGAAGCTCTTTGATTATCTGATTTCAAGAGGAATGCCGGCGTCGAAGCTGCCCTGCCGCGGCTGCAGAAACGTGGAGGGCCTGTGCCCGGCGCATCCGGATGAACGGGTATGTGCCACGTACACCTGTGTGCGGGAAAAGAGCGTGCGTTATTGCCATGAATGCGCCGATTTCCCCTGCGGCATGCTGCATCCTTCCGCGGACAGGGCGGAGGTGCTTCCCCATAATTTAAAAGTATTTAACCTTTGCTTCATCAGGAATAAGGGAATAGAAGAATTTATTAAATCCTATCCGGAAATAAAAAGGAAATACTACAAGGGGAAAATGGTGATAGGCCAGGGGCCGCAGATACAGTAGGCGGGCATAGACCTGTAAAATACTCGTCCAATGGCGATCAGATAATTACTTTTTTGCCGGGCATCCTGTCTCTTTAACCTGGCCCGATGAGGCAGCAAGATCCTGGCTGCAGAATCCTCACCCCATCCCATCAGCCTCGACCTTCACGATGAAGGAGAATATAACCGTCATGGCCCCCAGGAAGAGGAACGCCACCGCCAGGGAGTGGTCGGCCAGGAGCCCCGCGACCGGGTACATGACTATGATGACGATCCGTTCTATCATTGAAACGCCCGAAAGGACCGTGGCCCGGTTTTCGCTCCCGATATGGCGGTTCATGTAATCCGACAGCAGGGGCACGCGCATCTGCCTGAGGCCGGTCACCAGGAGGATGGCGAAGAGGGCGTAGGCGGCGTGGGCTGAAAAGAACAGGCCGCAGTAGAGAACGCCGGGAACGAAGGCGGTGAGGAAGAGGAGCCGGTTTATGCCGAGGAGCTTTTCCGCTCCGCCGATACCGTTCATCAGCGCTATGGCGAAGACGTTGAAGGCCGCTCCGACGATGCCGTAGTAGAGGAGGCCGATGCCGGCTGACTTGAGCAGCGGCTGGTAGAGCCAGAACATGAAAAAGGTCGCGGCGGAAATAAAGGTGTAGTTCATGGAAAAGGAGCGGAGCCGGCGGTTTTGAAAGATATATTTAAAACCGCTGATCCCCTGGCGGAGGAACGCCTCGCCGCTCTTTTTCCTGTCAGGCTCTTTCAGCGTAAAGGATATGATGAAAACCAGCAGAAGGACCGCACCGGAGAGGAGGAAGGTCAGGGGGAGCCCCGCCGGGTAGGCCATGGCCGGCGCATCGGCCATCGTCGACCCTCCGATGAGGCCCATGATGATGCCGATCATTCCCGCCGTCTCGTACCGGGAAAAGTATTTCACGGATTTCTCCTCCTCGCCGATGGCGATGAAGGTGTCGTAGAGAAGGGCCCTGTCGGCTCCGGAAAGAAGGGTAAACCCCACGGCGCAGATGAATTCCGCCAGGAAGAACACCCCGTAGCTGTTGACCAGGCCGAAGAGGGCGAAGGACACAGCGGAGAAGAGCCCTCCCAGGGCGAGGGAGTATTTTCTGCCGTATTTATCAGCCACGATCCCGGTGGGGATCTCGAGAACGAACATCCAGAAGGAGAAGGTCGCCTCCAGGAGGAATATCCTGGTATAGTCGATCTTCGCCCAGTCGAGGAAAAAGGGCACGGTCACCGAGCTGAAGAACATCATGTTCTTCGCCAGGTTTATAAAGTACATTTTATATATGTTCGATCTCATGGTCATGTGAATTCCGGCGTGTAATCGGAACAGGACCCCACTTCCTGGACAAAGCCGTTCTCGAAGCCGAGCTCGTCCAGATAGGCGAGGCACGCCTCGTATTCTTCCTCCGTGACGGCCCGGTTGATCTCCGGGAATTCAGCGGAGCGGTGGACCGGGTAATACTGGCCCATGAGGCTGATCCAGGTCTCTGTTCCCAGGGCGTCTTGGATCCACCGGAGTATGGGGCGCACCGATTCATGGAGTCCCGGGAGTACCAGTATCCTTATGATGAGGCCCTTTTGTGCAATGTCGTTACTCAACGCCAGGTGCCCGACCTGCCGGTGCATTTCCAGTATTGCCGCTTTGGCGATGTCAGGATAACCCGGCGCATCGGAGTATTGCTCAGCCGCATTTGAATCGATATACCTGAAATCGGGAAGGTAGACATCCACAAGCCCTTCGAGCATACGGAGTGTCTCCGGCTTTTCATAGGCGTTGCTGTTCCACAGGACGGGCACCCGCAGTCCCCTGGCGCGGGCCAGCCTGATGGCCTCGGCGGCCTGGGGCGTGAACTGGCTCGCGGTGACCAGGTTCACGTTGTGGGCCCCGGCCTCCTGGAGCTCCAGCATCATGGCGGCAAGCTCCGGCACGGATCGTTCAGTTCCGCGTCCCTCCTGGCTGATCCGGTGGTTCTGGCAGTAGGCGCAGGCCATGGTGCAGTGGGAGAAGAAGATGGTGCCGCTCCCCCCGGTGCCGGAGATCACCGGCTCCTCCCAGAAATGGAGGCGATGGAGGTTTACCCGGGCGGCGGCGCCCCCGCCGCAATAGCCGGTTTCGACAAAGCGGTTCACGCCGCATTCGCGGGGGCAGAGGCAACAGGCCTCCATGAGGGTTCTGGTATCGGCGTCCATGAAGTTCTTGTATTCTCGGGGATGTGACACGTCAACCGTAAAAGGGAGCGGGCGCTGATCTTTGATGCCTGATATGTACTTGACAGATTAACTGATTGGACGGTTAATCAAAAAAGATAAAGCTGTTTCACAAAGAAAAGAAGTTACTCGCAGAGACGCAGGGACGCAGAGAAAAAGTAAATCAATAATCTCCGGGGAATTATATTCTGGTATTATCCAGTTATTGAATGTCATGTATGAAATATTAATACTCTGCGTCTCAGCGCCTCTGCGAGAGATATTAATAGACTGGTATCGTGAAATATTTTTTATCCGACAATGCACAGGAGGAACCATCTGTGGTTATCATGAAAAGAGTGATGATGATATGTGTTGCCGCGCTCATGGCGGCGTTGATCGTGGCCTGCGCTTCTGAGCCGGAGCCCGTCGTGTTCGGCCTGGAGAAGCGCCATTTCGACAACTTGAAGCTGGACCTCAGGCCCGCTATCTGGGAGGACGGGTTTCGCACCGACCTGGAACCGGGTAAATTCGAATGGTGGTATTTCGACGCGCACCTGGATGACGGCACCGTGGTGGTCATCGTGTTCATGACGAGGCCCTATGTTGATATCAATAATAAAGCCGTGCCGGTAGTGAACATCAGAGTCACCACCCCCGACGGGATTGAACGTAAAAGCACCGTGAAGATCCCAATGAACGATTTCCGGGCGTCCCGGGAACGGTGTGACGTGAGGATCGGCAGGTCCTGGATGAGCGGCGACCTGAAGAATTACCGGATACATTATGAATCGAAGAAGATACAGGCGGATTTCACATTGGAGGGCGTAACTCCGCCGTGGCGGCCCGCCACCGGCTACTGCTTTTACGGAAAGAACGAGGCCCATTATTTTGCCTGGCTCGCGGCTGTGCCCTACGGCAGGGTGACCGGCGAGATCGCCGTTGACGGCGCCCGGCGCGCCGTAAAGGGTTCGGGATACCATGACCACAACTGGGGCAACATCGAGCTCGCCAGGATACTGAACGACTGGTGGTGGACCAGGGCGCAGTTCGGCGATTATACAGTGATCACGTCCGAGATGGTCACCACGAAGCGCTACGGCCACAGGAAGATCCCGGTCTTTCTCCTGGCAGACAGGAACGGAATCATCCTCGAAGACAGCCGCAACATGAAGCTTCTTCGCTCCGGAGCGGTGAAGAACCCGGTATCGGGAAAACCGGTGGAGAACAGGCTTTCCTTCGTCTACTCCGAGCCGGCCGCCGGCAGATATGCGACCTATACCCTCGAACGAAAGAAGGATATCCTGGTCTTTGACCTTTTGAAGATGGTGCCGTCATGGAAGGCCTTTGCGGCGCGCTGCATCGGCATACGGCCATGGTACCACAGGATTCTGGGGGACGGGACCCTTGAATTTGACATAAAGGGAAAGAAGGAGCGACTGAAAACAGAGACCGTGTACGAGCTCATGTACCTGGGGAAGCCGGTCAGGAAGAGCCGCTGAGCATCCGCCGTCCATTTTCGCGCTATTGATTGAGCGCGCAAAAAATTATGCGACAAAATACCCCGTAGCTTGCCGCGGGGAAAAATATGCTTGCCTAAAACAGGCAGGCTGTAATTTCCTGTGCCCAACGGGCCGGGATCGGCCTTTTTGAATTTTATCCCTGCGGAGGATCCCATGATACGGGTCAATGAAGACTATCTGAAGCTAAAAGCGTCATATCTTTTTTCGGATATAGCGAAGCGGGTCAACGATTTCTCGAAAAGCAATCCTTCCATGGATATCATCCGCCTGGGGATCGGCGATGTGACCCTGCCGCTCCCGCCGGCCTGTATCGAGGCGCTCCACCGCGCCGTGGACGACATGGCCTCGGCAAAGACCTTCCGCGGCTACGGCCCGGAACAGGGCTATGACTTTTTAAGGGAGAAGATAGCGGAATTCGACTTCCGCTCCCGCGAAGCGGCCATTGCCGCCGACGAGGTCTTCGTGAGCGACGGCGCCAAGTGCGATACCGGCAATTTCCAGGAGCTCTTCGCCGGCGACATAGCCATCGCCGTGCCCGACCCGGTCTACCCGGTTTACGTGGACACCAACGTCATGGCCGGCAGGACCGGCGCGAACCGCGACGGACGGTACGAGGGGCTCATCTACCTTGAATCGACCGAGGCCAACGGATTTGTCCCGGATGTTCCAAATCGCAAGGTGGACCTCATCTACCTCTGCTTCCCCAACAACCCCACCGGCGCAACGGCAACGAAGGAGCAGCTGGCGAAGTGGGTGAAATACGCGCGTGATAATAAAGCCCTGATCCTCTTTGACGCCGCCTACGAGTGCTTCATCCGCGACGATTCGATCCCCCGCAGCATCTATGAGATCGAGGGGGCCGACGAGGTGGCAGTGGAGTTTCGCAGCTACTCCAAGACCGCGGGCTTCACCGGCACCCGCTGCGCCTACACCGTGGTGCCGAAGAAATGCCGGGTTTATACAACCAAGGGAGAGGAGATATTCCTCCATCCCCTGTGGCTCCGGCGGCAGACGACCAAGTTCAACGGCGTTTCCTACCCGGTCCAGCGCGCGGCCGAGGCGGTCTACACGGAAGAGGGCCGCAAACAGGTGCGCGACCTGGGCGACTACTATTTAAAGAACGCGGCCATGATCAGGGAGCGGATGGGCGCCATCGGCTTCACCTGCACGGGCGGCGTCAATTCGCCCTACATCTGGGTTAAGGGGGACCGGGACTCCTGGGCCTTCTTCGACCTGCTCCTGGAAAAGGCCGGCGTGGTGGTCACGCCCGGCGCCGGCTTCGGCTCCTGCGGCGAGGGCTACATCCGCATCAGCGCCTTCAACTCCCATGAGAACGTGGAGCGGGCCCTGGAGAAGATCGCCAAGGCGCTGAAGTAGCGGCCTAGTCACAAAACAATCCCAGCGTAAGGTCCGTCCCGTCCCACGCCGTTCCGGCGGGCCATATCGTGCCATAATTCTTCCGGTAGTAGTCCCAGGCGTTTTCGACGAAATGGGACCAGCACCGAGTCCAGGCCCCTGTGCCGTTGACGGCAAGCTCCACGGCCATGTACCGGTCCATGTAGTCAAAGATGACATCGTGGTTCCAGTTGGCCTTCTGGTTCATGATCAGAGCAGAAAGGAGAAAACCTCCCCAGGCGTGGGCGGTGCAGCACTGGCGGTACACCGCTTCCCAGTTCTTGTTGTCCGCGTTGGGCTCCGCCTGATGGACAATGCCCCATTCCGGCAGGCCCTCATCCGTGGACGAGTATTCCAGCTCGCAGGCGCGCTCGTCCGGATGATGGTCCCGGGCGATATCACCGGCCGTGATGTAGAAGGTCTGGTCGTCCTCGCCGAAGTGCACATGGTCCGTTCCGGTGAAATCACCGCTCCGCGCTCCGATATCCGCCATAAGGTCCGCTATCCCTGGACCTCCGAATTCGGAACCTCCGAGCATGAGCCCCGCGAACATGATCGGCCATTTCCTGCCGCTGGCGTGGCCGCCGTTGTTGGGCCAGTTCTCCTCGCCGCCGTCCAGGACTATGCCGTAGAGGTCTATGCCGAGCTGGACATATCGTATCAGGAGCGTGCGTTTTTGTTCAAGAGTAAAATCCAGGTGGAGCATCAGCGCCCCTTCGCCCACCTCAGAAGCGATCTCCCTGCCGTAGTTGGGCATGTTTCCCGTGGGATGGATGTAGCCGCCGACCCAGCCGGGGACGTGGTCGAGCCAGGGCCGTTCAAAATAACGCTCGATATCCGCCATGGCCGGGACCCCCTGTATGACGGATCGGTCCAGGCTTTTAAGAATGGTCGGGTTTGCCAGAATCGTAGAATCCAGGTCTGATTCGTTGAAACGAGGCGTCTTGTCGCTGCCGCAGTAGGGGGGCCTGAAGCTCCCTTCCGGGGGCGGCGCGTTCACAACGGTGAGAATGGCGGCGCCGTCGAGCTGGGACCGGGCCCCGGGTTCCGGGCCGCTGATGGCCGATACAAGAGACGAGCCGGGCCGCATTACCAGCGGATTACCGGCTGAGATGTAGGCCCCGCCGGGCATGGCCGCATTCAGGGCGGCGTCGAAATAGGGCCCGTACTGGCCGTAGGTGGCGCTGTCGTAGCCCTGGGTGGAGCCGTTCTTCGGCGAGGGATTGACCATCGACCCGTTCAATACGCGGCCCGTCCTCGACCTGTAGGATATGGGATCTATGTAGATGATGTTCACCGGGCCCACCACCCAGTAATCGCCGTTGGCGTACTGACCGTAGTCGGCGCCGGCTGCCAGGGTCCTGTCGAAATACCAGGTGACTCCGAACTGCGACAGCGTGAAGGCGCCCGCGGGGGGGCCGGGCGGGATCACTTCCATGCTGAGGCCCAGCATTATTTTTTTTAAGGATGAATTCGTGTCAAAACTGTCGCATGATGACAGGGTTGTGCCGAGCACTGCCAGCGCTATCATCAGAAAGAATAATCTGCCCATGATGTCTCCTGGAAAGTACGAATCCCCCTCCCTTGATGGGAGGGGACAGGGGAGGGTGTAAGTCATCAATCCCGCCCCGGCAACCGTCGTTGACCGGATGGTCCCCGAGTTCAGTCGAGGGGCGCTTCGCTTCGCTCGCGGCGGCTTCTGATCCGTTATTCCCTCGTGTTACCCTTCTTTCTTTATATCAAAACGCCCCGAGCTGGCATGATGTTATCTTTATGCCCAGCTTCTCGCAGGCGGCGGAGACATCCATCTTGGCCACCTTGAGTTTCTTCGCAATGGCCCAGGCGTCGGCGCAGGGGAGCCGGCCCTCTTTCAGGCACGCCGTTATCTCCTTTTTCATCTCTTCCGATACGGATTCCGCGGGCTTCACGACCTTCTTCTCCGGCTTGTACCCGAAGAGCCCCAGCTGGCATTTTATGATTTCAATTCCCATGTCGTCAAGGGCGCGTCCCACCTCCAGGGTGTCCACCGACAGTTCGCCGGCTATGGCGAATGAGGCGGCGCAGGAAATGGTGCCCGCTATGGCCTTCCCCTTGATGGCTTCAATCAATTGCTCTTTCGTTGTCATGGCTCCTCCCTGTCACTTCTTTCCTATAATGAGCGTGTCAATCCAGTTCTTGAACTCGCATTGGCGGATCTCCGCCAAGAGTATATCGTCGTCGATGCCGAGCTGCCAGCGGAGCTCCTTCCGCCGCGGCTCCGCGCTCAGCGCTTCCAGGCGGTCGACGTATTCCTGGAAGTCGTCGTGGCCCCTGAAGAACCCGAGCTCCGTGAGCTTTTTCTCCCGCGCCACCATGAGGCGCGCCATCTCGTGGAGGTCGTACTCCGGGTGGTACTGGAGCCCCCAGAACACGCCCTTCTTGTGCCTGATCTCGGCGGCCTGGACATGGGAGAAGTCGTTTCCCGCCAGGAGTACCGATCCCTCCGGCAGGCGGGTCACCTCGTCGTCGTGGCTCACGAAGTGGTCGTACACCTCCGGCTTTCCCTTCATCATGGGGTGCTTCTTCCCCGCCTCGGTGAGGCGGATCTTCCTGCCGATGCCCATCTCGCGCCCCTTCGGGTTCGCCTTGACCTCGCCACCGGCCACGAAGGCCGGGAGCTGTATCCCCCAGCAGGTGCCGAACTGCGGGAGGCCAGCCTCGAAGGCCCTGTCGCAGAGGGCCAGCATCGGCTTCACCCGCTCGTCGTCGGTGTGGTACACGGTGAGGTTGCACCCGGGCCAGAGCACGCCGTCGTAGGCGCCGAGCTCCGCAATCGACGGGATGGTCACGCCGGGGTCGCTGGTGTGGATCAGGTCGCAGGCCGCGCCGGGCAGGTAGCGCAGCGCCATCTCCTCGTAGAGCCTGCCGGCGTACTTCATGCCCGCCGCGTCGAATTCCTCGCGGCTCGGCTTCGGGTACCCGTCGATGATGAGCAAGCGGTGTTTCTGTGCCATGGGGCTCTCCTCGGTATGGTATGATAATGTTATTTCAGACTCGCTATAACGGCCGGGAGCTCGCCGAAGTCGCGGAAGATGGCGTCGGCCCCTGTGCTGCCGCTGCCGCGGTCGATGATGGCCGTGCAGAGGACCGCCCGCGCGCCGACCCTGTGAGGCCCTTCGACATCGTTATGCTCGCGGTCGCCCACGTGGACCATCTCCGCGGGCTTGATCCCGAACGATACGGCCGCGGCCATGAACACCGATGGGTCGGGCTTGGACCGGCCCGCCTCGTCGGAGAAGACAAAGACGTCGAAGAACCCCAGGAGGCCCGCGTCGGAGAGGATCTGCCGAAGGGCCCTGCCCGGGGTGAAGATGGCGTCCGATATGACGCCGAGCTTGTACGTGCCGTGGAGCTCCTTCAGGGCCTCCTTCGCGCCGGGAACGATGTCCGGCCGTATCTCCAGCTCCATCTCCTCGTGGAGCCGCACCAGCTCCGCGAACTCCATCTCCGGGAGCTCGCGGCCCACGCCCCTGAGGACGATGGATAGCCGCTCCGCCACGGTCCAGGTGACGTGGTGCTCCTTCCATACCTTGCTGAAGGCCGCGTCCGCAGTGTCGTAGGCGCGCTCCACCTGGTCGCGGGAGATCGAGTGGTGGCGCGCCAGGTACTGGTGGACCAGCTCCCGCCGCTCCTCTTTCTTCGTGGGCTTCCCCGCCGCTTTGCGCTTCGGCTCGTCCGAGTCGTCGCAGATGATGGTGTCCCACAGGTCGAAGGTGATGGCCTTGATCGGTGCCATGGCGTCTCCGTAAATAAATTTTCGTTTTGCTGATGCCCAATCCTATCCCTGTCAGGGGAAATGTAAATGAAATTTCATGGGGCCGGTTAAAATTTCCATTTGCCGTATATTAAGGCTCAAGAGCAGCGCCTTGGCGATTTATCGTTGACAGGCGCCCGGCGGGCCCTTTATCATCGTGATACCGGCTGGAAAGCCGGCACGGCGGAAGGGGATGTTTAGCAAGAAGAACAACTATCTGAAAGAGATCATCACGACGCTGAACGAGAACAACGTCGATTTCATCATCTGCGGCGGCGTGGCCCTGGTGCTCCACGGTGTGGAGCGAATGACCATGGACCTGGACCTGTCCGTCGGCATGGAGGGGGACAACATGGCGCGGTTCCTCCGCGCCATGAAGAGGCTGGGCCTGACGCCCCGGGCCCCGGTGCCGGCTGAATCCCTCCTGGATGAAGAGAAGCGGGCGGCCATGATCAGCGAGAAGAATGCCCTGGTTTTTTCCTTCATTGACACAAAGAATCCCTTCAGGCAGGTGGACGTGTTCATGACAGACCGCTTTTCCTACGAAAAGCTGAAGGACCACGTGGAAACCATGTCGGTGGGCTCCATGAATATAAAGCTCGTGACCAAGAAAAAGCTCCTGGAAATGAAGAAAGCGATCAATCCGCCCAGGGACAAGGACCTGTTCGACATACGGCTCCTTGAAAAGATAATCGAGAAGGGAAGGGAATGAAGGTTAGGAGAGACGGCAGCGCGGACATGGAGGAATTCAGAAGGCTCCTCGGCAAGGCCTCGCCCACCGACTTCGACGGCCACACGGACTTCGACCGCCTTACCCCGGAGCAGCGCCTCCTGTGGCTGTCCCAGTGCGCCGAATTTTTCACCGAGGCCAAGCCTCCCAATCGGTGACGCCTATTCCGCCTCCACCAGTATCCGCTCGACCCTGCCTGTTTCAGTGTCCAGTATCGCGACGGTGAACTCATCCGCCCCGTAGAGGGCGCCGGGATTGATGACCCTGGTCGTGCCCGCCATGTAGTTTTCGAAGATATGCGTGTGCCCCTTGATCACGTACTGGTATTCCCCGGAGGCCACGGCCTGGCGGAAGAGGGGCACGTCGTTGCCGTGAAAGAGGATGATCTTCCTGCCGCCCTCCTCGAACACGCAGCTCTCCTCGATGGGCCCGAAGCCGAGCCTGGCCGCCTCGGCGTTCAGGGCCTCGCTGTCGATGTCGCCGTTCCCCAGGACGAAGCGGGGCGTGAACCCGGTGAAGAGGGAGAGCATCTTCGGCGAGGTGATGTCGCCGGCATGGACCACGTGGGTGATGCCGCTGCCGCGCAGCATGTCCAGGGCGCGGCGCGTCACGTCGATGTTGTTGTGCGTGTCCGATAGGATCCCGAGTTTCATGCCCTATCCCAGTTTCGCCCCCGCCGGTATGGAGTCGTCTATCTCGATGAGGACCGGCTGGTCCGATCCGGGGGCCTTCGCCGCCAGGAGCATGCCGTTGGAGGTGCGCTTGAAGATGGTGGCGGGCTTCAGGTTCGCCACCAGGAGTATCTTCTTTCCCGGGAGGGCCGCAGGGTCATACCACCTGGCGATGCCTGCTATGATGATCCGCTCGTCAAGGCCCGAGTCTATTTTCAGCTCCAGGAGCTTGTCCGAGCCCTCGATCCGCTCGGCGGTGAGGATCTTCGCCACCCTGATGTCCACCTTCGCGAATTCGGATATATCAACCAGTCCTTCGGCGTTCACTGTCATCGGTTTTTCTCCTTTCTTTTTCGTTTCGGCTTTCTTCACCTCGCCGGCGTCGGCCGCCGTCTTTTCCAGGCGCGGGAAGAGTATCCCGAGCTGCCCCACGGTCCGGCCGGCGTCCAGGAGGGTGAAGCTCCCCAGGCTCTCGATGTCGCGCGGCTTTTTCTCCGCGCCGAGGGCCGCGATGATGGCCGCGCTTGAGCTCGCCAGGGCCGGCGACAGGAGCACGGCGATGGCGTAGATCGCCTCCATCAGGTTCCGCATCACGGACGAGAGAAGGGCCGTATTGTTATCCTTCGCCAGCTGCCACGGCTTGTTCGTGTCTATGTACTTGTTCAGGTAGCGGATGAACTCCCAGAGCTTCTCCAGGCCCGCGCTCGTCTGGAACTTCCGGGCGAAGGCTATGTAGTCCGCCGACGCGCCCTTGAACCGGGCGGCCAGGTCGCCGCGCTCCGCCGGCTCCGCCGGGTCGAAGGCCGGCATAGCGCCGTTGAAGAACTTGCCCAGCATGTTGACGGTGCGGTTCACCAGGTTCCCCCAGTCGTTGGCCAGGTCGAAGTTGATCCGGTCGATGATGACGTCCTCGCTGAACTTCGCGTCGTTGCCGAAGCTCATCTCGCGGAGGAAGAAATAGCGCATCTGGTCGTTGCCGTAGCGGTCGGCCAGGGCCTTCGGCGTCACCACGTTGCCCAGGCTCTTGGACATCTTCGTGTCCTGCATGTTCCAGTAGCCGTGGACGTTCAGGTGCCGGTACGGCTCGATCCCCGCGGATTTCAGCATGGTGGGCCAGAACACGCCGTGGGGCTTCACGATGTCCTTGGCGATGATGTGGTTCACGACCGGCCAGTATCTGGCGAACTTGTCGCCGTCGGGGTAGCCGATGGCGCTGATATAGTTTATGAGGGCGTCGAACCAGACGTAGGTCACGTAGTTTTCATCGAAGGGAAGGGTGATCCCCCACTGGAGGCGCGACTTGGGCCGGGAGATGCACAGGTCCTCCAGGGACTCGCTCTTCAGCAGGGCCATCACCTCGTTCCGGTACCGCTCCGGCCGGATGAAGTCCGGGTTATTCTCGATGTGGCCGATGAGCCAGTCCTGGTACTTGCTCATCTTGAAGAAGTAGTTCTTCTCCTCGATGAAGTCGAGCTTCCGGTCGTGGTCCGGGCACTTGCCGTCCACCATCTCCTTCTCGGTGAAGAAGCGCTCGCAGCCGACGCAGTAGAACCCGCCGTAGCTGCCGAAGTAGATGTCGCCGGCGTCGTAGACCTTCTGGAGGATGCGCTGGACCACCTCGACGTGGCGCTTCTCCGTGGTGCGGATGAAGTCGTTGAAGCCGATGCCCAGGTCGGTCCAGGTTGAGCGGAAGAGGCCGCTGATGCGGTCCGCGTATTCCTGGGGCGTGGTGCCGTGGGTCTTCGCGGCCTGGTCGATCTTGTCGCCGTGCTCGTCCGTGCCGGTGAGGAAATAGGAGTCATAGCCGAGGAGCGCGTGGAGGCGGCTCATGTAGTCGGCCAGGACCGTGGTGTAGGCGTGGCCGATGTGCGGCTCCGCGTTGACGTAGTAAATGGGCGTGGTGACGTAGAATGTGTCTTTCATTGGAATTGTTCCTTGTAGTTCCCCTCACCCGTCCCGATGAATCGGGACACCCTCTCCCATTAAGCCCGGGAAAAAGGAGAGGGTTTCCGTCGTATGCGGGTTCATCCTGCTGCTCCCCCTCTCCTTTCTTCAGTTATAAATGGGAGAGGGGGCGGGGGGTGAGGGTATATATCCTTACAGCGAATACGTGTCTTCTTCGTGGTTGTCGTCCTCGGCGTTCTCTATCTTGGTCACGATCTCTTTCTTGAGGATGTAGGTCTTGCCGTTGATCTCGAGATCGCCCTTGAAGATCTCCACGGTCCGGTCCTTGTGGCGCATGCGGATCGACTCCTTCAGGGTGTCGACGTTGGTGACGGTGTAGGTCGTATCGCCCGCCTGGATCTGTGCGCCCGGGTCCGGCATGTCCTTGTTGATCTCCTTGTAGAGCTTGTACTCGTACCCGAGGCAGCAGAGGAGGCGGCCGCACATCCCGGAGATCTTCAGGGAGTTCAGGTTCAGGTTCTGCTCCTTCGCCATCTTGATGGATACCGGCTCGAACTCCTCGCTCTGGTGGACGCAGCAGAGCTGCTTGCCGCAGGGGCCGTAGCCCCCGACCAGGCGCGCCTCGTCGCGCACGCCGATCTGCCGCATCTCGATGCGCGTCCTGAAAATGGAGGCCAGCTCCCGCACCAGCTCGCGGAAATCGATGCGGTTCTCCGCCACGAAATAGAAGATGATCTTCGTGCGGTCGAAGAGGCACTTCACCGAGATGAGCTTCATGTCGAGCTTCTTGGCCTTAGCCTTTTCCCGGCACTTGTCGAAGGCGTTCTTCTCGATGGCCGCGATCTCGGGGATCTGCTTCAGGTCGTCCTGGGTCGTAAGGCGCAGGAGCCTCCCCTTCACCTCGACGCCGGCGTTGTTTGACGCTTTCCGGCACTTGAACACGTTGCCGATGTCGATGCCGTGCTCCGTCTCGACGACGCAGAGCGCGTTCTGGTTAACGAAGAGGTGGTTCGTGTCGACGTATTGTATCTGATAGCTGTTTCGCAGTTTTACCGCTGATATTTCCATGGTGGTTCCTGTTTGCTTGCGTACGGGGCGCCTCTTTTATTCAGCCCGGTCGAGGCGCGGCAGGCCGAGCTCGTCGACGCTGTCAATGGCATAGACCATTCCCTTCAAAGCGCCGCGGATGTTCAGATTATTGGCAAGTCCTTTTCTCAGGGCAAGCAGAATTTTTATTAATTTGACCAACTTTTGCCTGTCGTCGATCCGCAGCTTCTCTATAAACGGGTCCAGGGGGCTCCCGCCGATGTCCGCCGCGAGTATGGCCCGGTAGGCGTTGACCATGACCGTGAGGACCTGGTCCAGGGCCGCCTTTTTCTGGATGGCGGCCATGTCAAGGCCGAGGCCCTCCCCCCGGTTCACGCAGGCGGATATCTCGCCGCAGAGCGTCCCGATGCCGCCGAGTACCGCGTCATCGGAAAGAAGGAGCGCCAATTCCACCGAGCCGCCGGAGAGCTCGGCCGCGAGGCCGCTTTCCGCCGGCGCTTCGCCCGAGGCCTCCAGGACCTGCCGCACCTCGCCGCCGCTCAGGGGGTTGAAGGAGAGCTCCATGCACCGGGAGAGGATCGTCGGCAGGATAAGGGACTTGTTCGCGGTGATGATTATGATATGGGCCCCTTCCTGGGGCTCCTCGATGGTCTTCAGGAGGGCGTTCTGGCCGCCGATGGATATGTTCTCCGCGCCGTCGATGAGGACGCCATAGGTCCCGGACACGGTTTTCTTCGAGAGGCGGTCGATGAGCCACCGCACGGTGCCGGCCTCGTTCCGGTCGGCGCCGCCGATGGGGATGGTCCCCTTTTCATCCGGGAGGAGCTCGATCATGTCCGGGAAGGTTCCCCCGGCGATCTGGACGCAGGACGGGCACGCCAGGCAGGGAGGGTCGCCGGCGCCGCAGAAGAGCGCCGCCAGGAGACGCCGCGCGATGAGCTTCTTGCCGATGCCTGACCTGCCTGAGAAGAGCATCGCGGCGGGCACGCCGCGCCTTGCCCGGAGGAGCTCCAGGATGTTCAGCTGACGGGTATGACCGATGATGCCGAGGGTGTTCATGGGGCGCGAAGCTTAGTAGACCAGGTCCAGTATCAACCCGCGGATTTCTTCGATGGTTTTCAGGAGATTGAAGGCCTTGTTCTGTCTGGTGATGGCGTTGGTGAGGTCCAGGAGCCTGGTATTGATCTTCTCGATGATGACGTAATCGCCCCAGTTCTTCTTCTTGCGCTTCAGGGTCTTTTCCTGCAGTCCCTCGGCGAGGATCTGCTTGATGATCTTCTGCACCAGGGCCTTGTAGCGGAGCAGGTCGTATTCGGACTGCGTATCGAGGAAGCGCTTTTCCTGGTCTTTCAGGTCCTCCATGAGCTCGTCGATGGTGCCGTCGATATCGATGGCCATGGTCTTCTGCAGCTCAGAGGAGAAGGTCTTGCTCCCGTGCTTCACGGAGGAGAGCTTTCCCTTCTTGGTGATCTTTTCCTTTTCGTCTTTTCGGGCGCGCGCCCCGGTGATCTCGATCATTGCATTTCTTCCGGCCGCTTGTTGATGGTGCAGGTGCCCTCGAACTTCACCCCGTCCTCCATGATGAGGCTCGGCGTGATGATGGTGCCGTTGATGACCCCCGTCGACAGAAAGATGACCCGCTCGGTGGCGAAGATGTTGCCCCGGACCGTGCCGCCCACGACGACCAGGCGCGCCTTGATGTCCGTGATGGCCTCGCCGGTCTGGCCGATGAGGACCTTGCCGTCCGTCTCGATGGTGCCCTGGAAGTGGCCGTCGATCCTGAGGAGGCCGTTGATATTGAACTCGCCCTTGAAGTTGGAGCCTTCGCCGATGATGCTGTTGACGATATTATCTTCAGCTAATTTTGCGTTTCGTGCCATGGTTCTTCTGTTCTCTCGTGTCAGGGAGGTCCGGTGCCTCCGCGGTTTCTTTGACAAGACATTATTCATAATTAATGGATGATGGCAAGTACATTTTTTCGGGTTGCCGGGCCCTCCGCGATGAGAATTCCCCCTCCTGTCCCCCCGCAGGGCTGCGTAGGAACTGATGTAGACCTTTCTCTATGATAGAGCTATTGCGTCACATCCTCACCGGCGGAGCCAGGACCGGGTGGATGCAGGAAAACACCATATGATCGCTTGATATCAAGTAAGTTATGTGCGGGCACAAAAAAGCGCCCCTGAGGGGCGCTTTCCTTTGAAGCTTTTGCAAAGCCTGTCAGTTAACCGTGAAGGTGCGCGAGGTGCCGGTATAGGATGAAATTGCCCCGGTCCATCCCGACTTCCAGTTGCCGAAATGCCGGATCCGGTACTGCCCCGTGGCCGCATTGGCCGGAATCTTCCACCGGATAGTGACCTTGGAATTCGCCACGCCGTCGCGCTTCCACATGTAGCGGGTCTCGGGGTCCCAATCGTTAGCGACCGTCACCCACGACGAGCCGTTCTTGCGCTCCACATTCAGGAAGGTGTCCTGGATGCGCAGGTTGTTCTTGGGATGCCCGCCCCAGAATGTCACGCTGACCGTGCCGCCCCGGGTGTACGATGAAGATGCGTCTGAATACACGTCGCCGAAGCTCTTGAACAGCGGCTTGTCGTCGAAGACCACGCCCGTCTGCAGGGTGTTCTGCACGTTGCCGAGGTCCGGCGGTGTCGTGCCCGGCGCCACGTCGGCGCCGTTTTTCATGGCCGTGGCCAGGTTATTGAATATCTGCTGAAACGCCGCGAGGGTATAGGGACCGAACTGGGTCGATCCTCCCTCGTAGTGCTGGGTCGCGTATTCCTCGCGCGTGGTGACGTAGGAGGTGTAGGTATTGGCATGGGTGGATATGACCGCGCAGTTTATGCCCGAGCCGTTAAGCGCGGTGAGAACCGTTTCGCGCAGACGACGCCCCGCCATGGTCGTAACCTCGGCGGGCGCCGCGATGAGCGCCAGGTTTCCGATGCGGATGATCTGCATCGGCAGGGTCTGAGGCACCCAGGGATAGGGGGTCATCCTCCCCGCGGGGAGCAGGATGATCTTTTCGGCCTGGCACTCCTGGTCGCCGGGAACGAGCGTGAACGAAGGCCACGATCCGTCGCCCCAGGCCATTCCCTCGTGGGTCAGGTCGACGCCCTTGCCGTCCTCGGTGCTTCCCGCGATCTGGGGGAACCCGATGGCCGCATAGCAGGTTGTGTATCCCGAGGCCCCGGCATACGCTGAATCGACTGCGATGGAGGTGAAGTCGGCCCAGGTGTGGCGAAAGTCGATCGGGCCAGACAGGGCCTCGGTGGCCGAATTGTAGAGCTCGACTGCCTTGTTGTACTGCCTCTGGGCGATGATCTCCATATGTTCGAAATCCGATTCGCCGCCCTGGGGGTATCCCCAGTAGATGTTGGGGGATACGTCCCCGGAGTTCGTCTGCGCAAACGCCGCGGTGAAGGTCTTCGAGGATGAATAGTCCGTGTTCTTCATTTTCTCGAAATAGTATTCCGCGAGCCCTTTGTTGTCGCTGGAGATGAGGGTGTTGGTATTGCCCAGGCTCGTGGGGTGTACCGCGAACCAGTTGATCATGCCGAGCTCGTTGCCTGTCGACGCAGAGACTATCTTGAGCAGGGTCATGGTCTTATCCGTGGAGGAGCCGTAGCGGGCGCGTTCCGCGGCGGGATTGCTGTTGTATGCGTTGATCGAGCGGTTCCAGCCGCAGTCGTTGAGCTCGCCCCTGGCGACGAAAATATAGCCTGGCTCCAGGTTGCGATGCGCGCGTTTTATGGAGCTGAAGATGCCGTTGCAGATGGCGTCGAAGTTCTGCTTGTCAAACCCGAGTATGGAAAGATTGTAGGTGGCATAGTGTGAATATCCGCCGGGGCCGCTGTGGGTGTGGTTCCCCGAAAGAAGGATGTTTTTTTCATTATAATAAGGCGCGAGTTCCGGGTCATTCCTGACCATCTGCGTGACCTTGAGCTTCACGGACTGGAATATCATGCAGATGTCCGCGCTCACGATAACAACCCGCTTGTTCGTGTTCATGTCGCCGATGATGTAGGCCCTGGACCGGAGCCGCGTGTGAATGCCGGAGGTCTTCTGGTCGACCATGGAATATCCCATCATGCCGAGCTCTGCGGCTGGGCCGGTCACGTCGTATATGCCTGTGCCGACGATGTACTGCGTCGCGGATTGCACCGAGGCCTGGATGCTTGCCGCGGGTGTAACCGGGGTGAAAGCGGTCTGTTCGCTCCCGCTGATACCGAAGAGCGCCTTCATCTTGGAACCGGTATCTCCCTGGCAGGAGAAAACCATCATGGATACAATAAGAGCAATGATTAGCTTTGTAATTCTCATGTTTGGCTCCGAATCTTGGATTTATGTCAGGATCCATTTTATCTAATTTTAAGACCTCTGTCCATAACTTTTACAGTTGACATATGCCTTTTTATGCTTCAGATAAGACCTGTTATATCTATTGGGCCATTACCGATCTGGTCAGAGTTTCCTATATAATCAATGGGGACCTTTTAAAAGTAATTTTGAGAAGTCCTCATGAATTATAAAAGAGTAAAGCCGGACATTATTGTGTCCGGTATATATTTTTGTCTCCTTTAACAATCATTGTTCCCCCTGTAGCTGTTGTATTTTCCTGAGGACTGATCCAGATTGCGGCGCGTCCTATATAAGCCGGTTAATAACGATTAAATACCCTATTTAAGAATAATTACTGATATATTTATTAATTTTAAATTAGTTATTGACATGGAATTATTTTTGTGTTTATTATACATAATTATTGTATAATATGCAATAATCATTTTATATATTTTCTGACCAAAATTGAACCGGTGGAAAGCCTTATGGCTGTGTTCTCCCTTGCAAACGATTCGGTTGCCGTTATGGAGAAGATCATCATGGTCATGGGAAGGCCCAGTGGATTTGAAAAGGGCCATTTTTACGGCGAATACGCGAAGGTCGAATTTGAGGCATTTCAGGAGTATCAGCACAAACCCATGAAGCTCAAACTCAACAAAAAGTTCAACATCATTCCGGATATTTACACTCCTCAATTCCTTCCCAGAGGCAAAAAACACATCCTCTACTTCAGGCAGATGAAACACATTATCGACAGGATTGATAATAGAGCGGCAGGCAAACACGATCAGGGGGAACAATGGGCGGCAAGCATTAAGGATGCCATGATCGCGGTTGTATGGACGCTGGCCGCGTACCTATCGGCCGCGGAAGGAAGGGAGATATAAAGGGAGGAGCTGTTTAATAAGTAATAATAATGAAATGCAATTTACCATAGGAGGTATTTATCATGAGACTGGGCTTTTGCACAATGGGCTATCTTGATTACACGACACTGGAAGAAGCGGTGAGAAGAATCGGGAAGATAGGATATAAGGTCGTAGACATGTGGGCGTACAGTCCTCACCTCGGTCCCGATCTGTATGACGCCGGGGCACGCCGGAAGGTAATGGAAGTAATAAAGGATTCCGGGCTGGATGCGGTGGCGCTCTCAGTCAATGGGGGAGGGTTGGCGCTTCACATCAATTTTTCCCATTCCAATGAGAAAATCAGGAAGAAGTCAGTGGAATACTATATCGATTGCGTTGATATGGCCGCTGACATGAAAATTCCCATCGTCAATATGATCAGCGGCCACATGATACATGGAACATCGCGGGAACAGGCGTGGGAATGGAACCGTGAATGCATGGGTGAAGTCGTCGCACATGCCAAGGAAAAAGGCGTAATGATGGCGATTCACACCCTCACATGGTGCGAATCGCGCGTGGTGGTGACGCTGGACGACGCGCTTCAAATGATGCGTGAAATCAATTCGCCCAACTGCAAGGTAATGATAGATACGGCCGATCAAAACATCACCGATCCGAATCTTTCGGACGCGGTACGAAAGGCGGGAAAAGACCTTGTGTACGTCCATTGCAACGACAACGACGGCGTCGGCCAGGGCGACAATCACCAGCCTCCCGGACGCGGATCGGTCAACTGGAAAGCTTTTCTTTCCGCGCTCAAGGAAATAAAGTATAACGGCGATTTAACGGTACAGGTCCATACCGGATATCCGATCGATATTGATGCCTGGGCGATTGAATCGAAAGAGTACCTTAAGGCAATATTGCGGCAAATATAATCAGGGAGGGTAGTCTTGTGACTGCCCTCAATCGTTTAAAGCCGCACGAAATGAACCCGTGCCATGGAAGATGCACCGGCGTTATATTCGTTTTATGCAATGGAATTGCCTTGATAATAAAAGGATATAAAACGCCAGAGGATGGGAATTATGAAAAAAAGCGATAAAACAAGAATAGGTCTTATCGGCGCGGGGAATATTTGCCGTGTGGGCCATGGTCCCGCCATCAAGGCTGATGGCCGGGCATATATCGCGGCCATCAGCGATCCCGATCACCGCAACAGAAGCCTGTTCGCAAAAAAGTACCATGTGCAGGGAGTTTACGAGGACCACCGCACAATGCTCGAAAATGAAGAGCTGGACGCAGTCGTCATATCGTCGCCGCCATCACTCCACGCGGTACATGTTGAAGACAGCGCCAGAAAAGGCCTTCCGATCCTGTGCGAGAAGCCGATGGCGACGAATCTGAAGGACTGCCGTACCATACTTGAAGCCGGCAAAAAACAAAACGTCTATATCCTCATGGGCCATTGCAAGCGATTTGAACCGGGACATCAGAGAATCAGGGAGCTCTTGATGAACAATTCCCTTGGAAGGATCTTCCAGATAAGTATCTTCTGGTACTTTTTCATTCCCGATTTCACTGCCGGCCCGCTTGGAAAGATCGTTCAGAAACTGAAAAAATATGGATTCGACCTGGTGCGGGACTTCGGCTTCTGGAGGTACAGCGATGTAAGGGCGGGCGGAGGCGATTTTTTTGATCACGCGCCGCACTATTTGGATATTATCCGGTTCTACGGAATGGAAATTGAACAGGTTTCATGCGAAACGAAACGATGCTATCCGGAATCGCGCCCGTATGAGGATCTGGCGGTGGCCACCTTCAAGCTTTCCAACGGCGCGGTGCTTCTTTATGATAAGAACGTCATCCGCACCGGAAGTCCTTATGGGTTTGAACGGGGATATATTTACGGAGAAAAGGGGAAGATCGCCTTCAGGGCCGCCCATGCGTACAAGAAGCGCCGCTTAAAGGTGGGCGTTTACCGGCTTCTAAACATCCTCCATAACCATTACTATCCGGTCATATTTCCTTACAGCAGGAAGAAAACCATGTTTTACCGGCAAATGAAGTACTTTATCGATAATGTGCGTCATGAGAATACGATGAAAGACGGCATCAGCGGCCCATGGGGCGCGACGCCGGAAGACTCTTTCCTCACCATCGCGTGGACCCTCGCGTCGTACAAGTCTGCCAGGGAAGGGATCAAGATTACGCGCGATAATCTGTTTCGTGAAATAGAATCGTTCCAGACCGATCGTCCCCACGACTGGTAACCAAGGCCTTTTTTCGGGGCTTGATGTGGCGACATTGCAATCGCTGAGATCAACATTGGGGTATTAATAGGAAGGGAGCTAAGCCATGGGAAACACATTGTCCAAATTATCTCTCAAGACCAAACTCGGTTACGGGGTCTGCGACGTCGGCGGCAACCTCTTCTTCACGGTCACCGCGTTCGTGCTGATGAATTATCTCACCGACACGGTGGGGCTCGCTGCGGGTCTAGCGGGCACCGCCCTCATGATCGGCAGGATATGGGATGCCTTCTACGACCCCGTCATCGGGTACATATCAGACCGCACCAGGAGCACAATGGGGCGACGCAGGCCGTACCTACTCGCCGGCTCGATCCCCCTCTTCATAACCATGATATTCATGTTTCTCAATCCGGCGATGTTCATGGGAGGGGGCTGGCAGAGTGCCGCGAACCAGACTTTTCTTTTCATATGGGTGACGGTGATCTACATGCTGCTCTGCACCTCGTACTCGACGGTCAACATCCCCTACAACGCCATGGTGCCCGAGCTGACGCAGGACTTCCACGAGCGCACCAGCCTCAACGGGTTCCGCTTCGGGTTCGCGGCGATAGGAACGCTCCTGGGCGCCGGCGTGGCCCTTCCCCTCGTCGGGATGTTCGCGGACAAGACCGTCGGGTTCGCCGCCCTGGGCGCGATCTTCGGCGGCGCCATGATGATCACCGCTCTGCTGACCGTCATATTGGTACGGGAACCGGCGAAGCTTCGGCCCGCCGAATCGATGGGGATATTGAAAACCTACCGCACGGTCTTCAAAAACAAGCCGTACCTTCTTATCCTCCTTGCCTACGTGTTCCACATCATGGGCATAACCATTCTGAGCGGCATCGCCATCTATTATTTCAAGTACATACTCAATCACGTTGAAGGGACCAACATAGCGCTGCCAATTCTGATTATCACCGCGCTGACGATGATCCCGGTGAGCGTCATCCTGTCCAAAAAAATCGGTAAGAAGCTCGTCTACGCGATCGGCCTTCTCATTAAAGCTTTCGCGCTCATGATCATCTTCTTCTACGGCCATGTTCTCGGCATCAATTTCATGTACGGCATGATGTTTTTTACCGGGATCGGGTTCGGCTTCACCTATGCTATGCCCTTTGCGATAGTCCCTGACGCGATCGAGTACGATTACCTCAAAACCGGCGAGCGCCGGGAGGGAGCCTTCTACAGCATATGGACCTGGGGGTTTAAGATCGGCCAGGCCTTTGCCATTTTTGTCATGGGGTGGATCCTCAGCCTGTCCGGATACGTTGAGAACGTAGCACAGACGCCCTCTGCTCAGCTTGGCATCCGCCTTTTCCTCGGACCAATACCGGCAGCCATACTCGCCGCGGGCGCCCTTGTACTTTATTTTTATCCCATCAACGAGGAGAGATACCGGGATATTCTCCGGCAGATCAAGGAGATGGAAGAAAAAAAGCAGGTGTAGTAAATCCAGGAGATAAGTTCTTTCCCGCACCCGTGTTCACCGGGGGCGGGATCCTTCCCTTCGTCAAAGAGCTCGACCCGGCGGCCTCCAGGATGGAGGCCGTGCCTGCGAAAACAGGCATGTTGGAAGGCGGGCCTTCAGTTTCTCTCCGTACCTGGCCCATTCGGCCTGTTTCAGAAACTGTTCCGCCCTGTTGTAGGTGGTGTTGTATGACTTCGACGCCAGGTCGCGTATCCTTATGTCCGGGCTTGTTCCGGGGAGAGCGGTCCCCTCCAGTAGTTTCCCCCTGCCGAAGAGCCGCTCAAGGCACGAGGTCAGGTCCCTTTCCATGACGATGAGCTCACCGAAGGCGACGATCATACTCCGGAGCTTCGGCATTTCGCTCGACAGGGCCTTCAGAAAAATTTTAAAGCCCCTGTCCATAACTTTTACAGTTGACATATGCCTTTTTATGCTTCAGATAAGACCTGTTATATCTATTGGGCCATTACCGATCTGGTCAGAGTTTCCTATATAATAGTATAATTACTTATATCAAGGAGAAGGTCATGTTAAAAAAAATTATCAATCGTTATCGGATCGGTCATAGTGCTGGCGATCCTCGTGCTCGGCTATTTCTGGTACACCATGGGAAGGCCCCTTTACAGGCCGGGCATGGTGCGGAGCGGCGATAACCTCCGCGCACCCCTGGATCCTCCAAGGCAGACCGGCGGGGCCGAGTACTGGCTGGTGGAGAAGGACATCAGGCTGTATCATTTCTCGTCCGGGCAGGGGAAAAAAGTCCTGGTGGTGCACGGCGGGCCGGGATATCCCTTTGAGAAGCCCCTCGCCGCGCTCAAGGGCCTGAAGTACCGCTTCCACTATTACGACCAGCGGGGTTGCGGCAGGTCCACGAAGCCCTTTGACAGGTTCGCAGGCACGAACTACTTCGAGAACATGAAGACGCTGGAGCGGACCCTGGGCCTGGGTGCCCAGGTGGCGGACATCGAGAGAATACGAAGGATATTGAACGTGGAGAAGCTCACATTGGTGGGCCATTCCTTCGGGGCCTTCCTGTCGGTGCTCTACGCCGCCGAGTTCCCGGAGAGGGTTGAGGCGCTGGTGCTGGTCTCGCCGGCCACGGTGCTCCGCCTCCCCTCGGAATATGGGGATTTCTACAAGCGGATCGGCGACCTGCTGCCGCCGGCCATGCAGGGGGACTTCGGGAAATTCCTGGAACAATATATGGACTTCAGGAATATATTCTCAAGGAGCGAGGGGGAACTGAGCGCCCTGAACCTGGAGTTCATGAAATACTACGGCCCCGCAGCGAAGGCCGCGGGCATGCCGCTTCCCGCATTCAGAGGCCCCATGGGGACCAACGGCTGGATGACCTTCGGCATGTTCTTCAGCATGGGGAAAGAACATGACTACCGGGATGCCCTGCGGAACCTGTCCATTCCCGCCTTGGTGATCCACGGAGGGAAGGACATCCAGGACGAGAAGGGGAGCCGGGAGTACTGCGACATCCTGAAGAACTCGAAATTCGTCGTGATAAAAGATGCCGGTCACTTCGGGTTTTACGACCGGCCCGACGAATTCGCGAAACTCCTGGGAGATTTCCTGGATTCGGTCGATGCGAAAAAGTAACGGGTCTCATGAAATCCTCGGGGAGACCGTGAGCGGCACTGCGCGGCAGGACCGTTACGGCGCCGCAACCGGCCGGGTCCATTCATCCGCTATTCATTGGCACATCATGTCCCTTCCTGGTGACATGGCCTGTAACCGGTGCATTTAAGACCCCATGTGTCTCCTGGACCTTTACCTATCTGGTCGGAGTTTCCTAAATATAAATTATATTTGTAAAAAATCCTTTCGCATTGTATCATCATCCAGCGCATAAACCTGCCCTGTCCAAGGAGCTGCCCCATGAACGTGAAGATGCTGAATTGTATCACGGCATCAGCACTGCTGTTTGCTGTACTGTATCCTTTGTATTCAATCGCGGCCGGCAAAGAAGAAAAATGCCCCGCCAGGAGGCCGCTGACCGCCTCGGAAAAGAGCTCCCATGCCGCCGCCCTGCGGACGATCAGGGCCGCCCTGGCGCCGGCGCCGGAGGGGTGGATCAGGGAGGAGCCGATCGGTGGCGATCCGTCCTCGATCTGCGAGGACCCCGGCTTTCCCATGGAGTGGACCCTGTGTGTGACCTACTCCAATGAAAAAAAAGTACTGGAAAACATCAGGAATTTCGGCAGGGGCCCGTCGGCAGGCAAGGCCGCGAGGCTCGCGGCGGAGATGAGCGACGCGGCGGAGCGGGATGATTCCAAGAAGCTGCGGAAGCTCCAGGAGGAGCTGGACGCCCTTGGCGCAGTCCCGGCCGGCGCGTTGACGGCGCGGATCACGGTGAGAATCAATCCGGCCAAAACAGCGGGAAACATCCGGGGCGGCGATGAATTCCAGCTTCCCGGCGCGAAATACGCCTACCTGATGGAGGAAAAAAAGAAGAAGAGGCTGGTGCTCTACCTGGGACGGTGGAACAGGCGTGGCGAATTCTCCATTCTTCCTGAAGCCGTGAAGGACCGTTCCAATGTTTCGGCGCAGATGATGGAGATCATCATCGAGGGCGATGCGTCCGAGGACCTGGCGAGGGCGATGGACCTGAAGGCGCTCAACGCCCTCATGGAGTAGGTCAGACCGGGCCGTTGGCCCTGAAGTACGACACGGTCCTGGCGATGGCCTCCTCCTCGGTGTAGAGGGGGCGGTAACCAAGGTCACTGGCCGCCTTCTCGCTTTTGAATGTGAAATCCTTGCACACCATGTTCACGCTGGTCCTGCTGATCACCGGCGCCAGGCGGACAAAGGGCCTGCAGAGCCACGACGCGCCCTCGCAGAGCACTCCCAGTGCGTACATGACCGGCATCGGCACGCTCCGGCTCCGGGGCGGCATGGGGGAACCTATTCCCTCCAGTATCGGCTCCATGTAATCGAAGAAATTTTTCGCCTTGAAGTCCGTGATGAAGTATACGTTGCCCGAGGCGGCGCCGTCCTTTTCCATGAGCGATTTCCCCGCCAGCACGTGGGCGTGTGCCACGTTCCCCACGTACACGTGCTGGAACAAGGCCCTGCCGCTGCCGATGCGGAAGGCGAGCCTGCCGCTCTGGGCCATTTTCAGGCAGGAGCTTACATGGTACGGGTCCGCTTCGCCGAACATGCCGCAGGGCCGTATCACGCAGGTCTTCAGGGGCGGCGCCGAAGGGCGCTCCATGCCGTTGGCCCGGAGCACCTCCTGCTCCGCTATGGCCTTGGTCTCGGCGTAGGTCATGGTGAATTTTGCCGGATAGGGGATGGTTTCGTCGCCGTCGACGATGGCGCCGCCGTCGTAGATGACATCCATGGTGCTGGTGTACACGAGGCCCCGGGCCCCGCACCGGGCCGTGGCTGCTATGACATTGGCGGTGCCATTGACGTTGACGCCGTACAGGAAGGAGCGGGGACGCTGTCCCCAGTCGATGGCCGCCGCACAGTGGTACACGAGGTCGACGCCCCTGCAGGCGCGGTCCAGGTCCTCCGGCGACCGGATGTCGCCCTTCATGAAGATGACCCGGCCGTCATGGTCCCAGGAAGGGGGCTTTGAGTCAAGGATGCGGATGCGGTCCGGTGAAAGAGAGGCCCCGTCTTTTTTGAGGAGCTCCCCGACCAGGGCCCGTCCCAGGAAACCGGCGCCGCCGGTAATGAGGACCGCAAGGTTCGCTGATTTCTTTGTCGTCATATCGATCTCCGGCAAAATTCTTATCAACATCCCGTCCAGGAAAGGTTTTTTGTCAAGGAATTATGACCTCACCCGCTGTACTTCTCCCTCTTGGTAAGGCCTCACACGCACTTCGCGCGCCCTCTCCATCAAATGGAGAGGGGGTTAGGGGGTTGTATAAACCGGACAGATAGGTAACAGAATAAACCGGGCACATAGGTTACACATTATATTAGGGACATGGAGGAAAACCATGCCCTGGAGAATGGAGAAACCTATGGATCAAAAAATTAGAATGAT